>CANBQX010000004.1 GCA_947371775.1 Comamonadaceae bacterium | reverse complement strand
AAGACCCGCGACGGCGCTGGCTACGCGGACATGGCGGCGTTGCTGGACTACTGCGCACGCTCGGCCAACCCCGTAGGGCGTTTGCTATTGCATTTGTACGGGGTAGGTGACACCACGGCGCTGACCCAGAGCGACGACATTTGCACCGCGCTGCAACTCATCAACTTCTGGCAGGATCCCAGCCGCGACCTGCCGCGCGCACGCTGCTATGTCCCCGAAGACTGGTGCGCGCAGCACGGCCTGAAGTCGGCCGGTTTGCAAAACGCGGCGCTGACGCATCGCGCCGATGCACTGATGGCCCACTGCGCGGCCGACGCCCGTAGCCGCATGGGACGCGGCGCGGCGCTGGTGCACCGCCTGCCGGGGCGCGCAGGCTGGGAACTGCGCTTGGTCGTGCAAGGCGGCCTGCGGATTTTGGACAAAATTGACCGGCTTCAAGGCCGCGTGCTCCTGGTGCGCCCCCGAGTTCGGCCCTGGGACGCGCCCCTACTCCTATGGCGCGCACTGTGGATGTGAACGCCTGAGCGACAATAGGGCGATGACACCGGCGCAGTACGTGGAACAAAAGGCGGCCGCCTCGGGCAGCAGTTTTTATTACGCATTTTTGTTTTTGCCCGCGCCCCGGCGTGCGGCCATCACCGCTTTTTATGCGTTTTGCCGGGAAGTCGATGACGTGGTGGACGATGCCGTGGACATGGGCATTGCGGCCACCAAACTCTCCTGGTGGAGTGGCGAAGTGGCCCAGGCCTTTGCCGGACGCCCCAGCCACCCGGTGATGCGCGCGCTGATGCCACACACCCAGGCCTATGGCATTACCCAGGCCCATTTGCAAAGCGTGATCGAGGGCTGCCAGATGGACCTGGAGCAGACCCGCTACCTGGACTTCCCCAACCTGCAACGTTACTGCCACTTGGTGGCAGGCGTGGTGGGCGAAGTGGCCGCCGCCATTTTTGGGCAAACCCACGCGCAAACCACCGCCTATGCCCACACGCTCGGGCAAGCGCTGCAATTGACCAACATCATTCGCGATGTGGGCGAGGACGCGCAGCGGGGACGTATTTACCTGCCGGTCAATGAGCTGCAGCGCTTTGACGTCAAGGCCCATGAAATTCTCAAGCATGTGCCCTCCGAGCGCTTTCAGGCACTCATGGCATTTCAGGCCGAACGTGCGCACGCCTTGTACGACCAGGCCTTGGCCCTGCTCCCGGTGGCCGACCAGCGCAGCCAAAAGCCGGGTCTGATGATGGCCAGTATTTACCGCACGCTCTTGCGAGAAATACAAAGCCAGCAGTTTCCAGTGCTCAAGACGCGCGTTCGCCTCACCCCGGTGCGCAAGCTGTGGCTGGCCTGGAAAGTCCAGGCGCTGGGGCGACTTTGAAACGCAAAAAAGTCTGTGTAGTCGGCGCCGGCTGGGCCGGTCTGGCCGCCGCGATTGGCGCGACCCAAGGCGGACACCAGGTCACGGTGCTGGAAGCGTCGCGCACTTTGGGTGGACGGGCCCGCACACTGGCCGCCGATGTGACGCACACCTTGCCTGACGGCAGCGCCCCCCTGTTAGACAACGGACAGCACGTTCTGATTGGTGCTTACCGCGAGACGCTAGCGCTCATGCGCCTGCTCGGTCTGGACCCCGAGGCGCTGCTGTTGCGGATGCCTCTGACGCTGTTGCAGCCCGATGGCAGCGGCCTGCGTCTGCCCGATTGGCCGCAGCCCTGGAACCTGCTGGCCGGTGTGCTGGGAGCCACAGGCTGGAGTTGGGGCGACAAACATTCGCTGATCACCGCCATTCGGCGCTGGCAGCGCAGCCACTTTCAATGCAGTGCGGCAGCATCTGTGGCCGACATTTGCGTCGGTATTCGCCCCCGCGTGATGGACAGCTTCATCGGCCCCATGTGTGTCTCGGCGCTGAATACGCCGGTACAGGATGCCAGCGGCCAGGTGTTCCTGACCGTGCTGGGCGACACCTTGAAGGCGGTTAAAAACGAGCGCACCGACATTTCGCTGGCGGACCCCGCCCCTGGCGTGAAGCATTGGTCAGGCTCGGACATGCTGCTGCCCAAAGCCGACCTCTCTGCTCTGCTTCCCGCTGCTGCCGCGCGCTGGCTGGACGCCCACGGCGCCCAGCTGCGCTTGGGCGAACGCGCACCCTCGCCGCGTTGGCAGGCAGGGCATTGGTATGTCGGAGACGCGCAGTTTGACGCCATCGTTTGGGCAACGTCGCCGACCCACGCGGTTCAAGCCCTGCAGGAATATGCCCCCCAAGCACCCAAAAATCTGGGCATCTACCTGGAACGCTGGTTGCGCACGGCGCAAAAGTTGCAGTTCGCGTCCATTGCAACGGTGTACGCGCATGCTGAAGGGCTGGTGCTGCCCCACCCCATGCTGTCCCTGCCCGACAGTCCCCAAGCCCCCGCCCAGTTTGTGTTTGACCGCGGGCAGTTGGGCGGCCCACCGGGACTAATGGCTTTTGTGGTGAGTGCGGCGACGGAGAGCGCAGACACCACCCAAGCACTGGTTCTGGCCCAGGCACAGCGCGCGCTTGAACCCTTTTTGCAAGGCCGGCGGTTCACGGCGGTTCAAACCGTGGTGGAAAAACGCGCCACGCTGGCCTGCACGCCCAGGCAGGCGCGCCCGCCACAGCGGATTGCACCAGGCCTCCTGGCCTGTGGCGACTACCTGTATGCACCCTACCCCTCGACGCTGGAAGGTGCTGTTCGCAGCGGCCTGATGGCGGCCATGGCGTTGGACGAGGCCGACGGGTTTTCCTGGAAGGAATAAACACAAAGGAAAAGTACGTCGCCTGCGAAAGCCTTAATTGATTTCCAATATGGTAATATTTATTGATTAAAAAAATATTACTCTCATTGGGATTCACGCAATGCCATTCACCCTTCGTATCCTCCGTCTCTTCTTTTGCGCGGCAGTATTGTTGGCTTCAGCGTGTGGCGGTGGAGGCGGCAGCGACTCCGGCCTTCTCAGCGCAAAAAAACTCGCTCAGATTTGTACTGCGGGCAGCGTTTATGCGGCAGATGCCTTGGAGCCAACGCGCGTTGGCACGTACCGAGACGAACAGAATTGGGTGAATGCCTATCTGACGGAACGTTACCTGTGGTATCGCGATATGCCTGCAAACGTGTCGCCAACCGACGCTGCGTACAACCTGACCTCACCTGACGGACGAACTTTTTATTACGGATCGTCAATCAGCGCCTACTTCCGAGCGCTACTAAACCCCAACATCAGTCCGTCGGGGAAAAAGGTGGATGCATTCAGCTTCTTGACGTCGACCTACGACTGGAATAGCTTTGTGAACTCGCAAGAGGTCGGCTACGGGTTCAACGTCTCCCATGCAAGTGGCGCTGGCAACATCTACATTTCTTATGTCTACCCCGGCTCCAATGGTCAGCGCACTGGATTTTTGCGCGGCGACCAAATCGTGAGCATCGATCAGATTGCTGCAACGGATAGCAACACCCAAAATCAAACAGCCTTCAACGCCGCTCTGAACCCTATTTCCACCGAGACTCACACCTTTGTATTGAATCGCAACGGCAACCCGATCACATTGACCGCGACTTCACGCGTGGAAACACTGAAGCAGGTCGAATCGCAAATTCTTACCGTTGGCAATAAAAAAGTGGGCTATTTGCTCTTCAACAGCCATGTTCCTAACGCGGTGCCTGACCTGGTGGCGGCCGCAAACACCTTTAAGCAAAACAGCATCGATGAAATGGTGCTTGACATGCGTTACAACGGGGGAGGATATGTCTATGTTGCCAGCGGGGTCGCTTACACCATTGCAGGCGCGGCCGCGACCAGCGGAAAAGTCTTTAACAACTTAATTTACAACGACAAACGCACCCGGGAGAACCTTGCTTATCCCTTTATCAGCGCGACCGACAATGGAGCGGAAATGCCGAGTCTTGGCATGCGGCGTGTGTATGTGCTGGCCAGCAGGAACACCTGCTCGGCGAGTGAGGCTGTTGTCAATGGGCTGCGTGGCGTGGGCGTCGAAGTGCAGCTGATTGGCGAAACGACTTGCGGCAAGCCCTATGGGTACTCAGCACAAGACAACTGCGGCGTCACCTATGCCGCAATGGAATTTGTCGGCAACAACGCAAATGGCGTCTCGGTGAGCCCTGACGGCCTGACACCTACGTGCGCGGTGCCAGACGACTTAAACCACCCGCTGGGAGACAGCCACGAGTCCATGCTTTCGGTGGCCCTTTACATGCAACAAGGTCAGAACTGTACGCAGGCAAAGGCATCGAGTGCGCTAGCGAGCAACGGGCTGCGTGGGCTGGCCACGCCGCAAGGTGGAAAGTTGCTTCGGCCCGATTGGAAAAACAACCAATTCATGGATGAGGGACACCAGGCCGCGCGGTAATTGATCTGCTCGCGGCTCAAATGCGGGGCTCGATACCGAGCGCTACGCACAGATGCGCCATATCGGTGGCGGTCACATGGGGCGTTTGCGGATGACTCCATTCCTTGGCGTCCCGGTTGATCCACGCGGCCTGCATGCCCGCATTCAGCGCCCCCACCACGTCCAAATGCGCATCGTCACCCACATGCAGCACTTCACCCGGCTCGCATCGCACGCTACGCGCCGCTGCATGAAAAATATCGACGTGGGGTTTGGCAACGCCAGACGACTGCGCGCTCACGCTGCCCACGAAGTAGGCGCCTAGCCCCACTCTAAAAACATCCGCATTCCCATTGGAGACCGCCACAACCGGATAGCGCGCAGCCAAGGCGGCCAATGCGGCCAAGGAGTCCGGGAACAAGCTCACGCGTTGGCGTTCCTCCAAAAAAACAGCAAACGCAGCGTGCGCCAGCGCCGTATCTTCGCCGGCTTGCCCCAGTGCGCGGTGCAAATAAGCCAGGCGCAGCGCACTGAAATCATGGGCCAGCTCGGGGTGGGCGTGCAGCACGGTTTTGCGCAATTGGCTGCGAACGGGTGCATCGCTCAGCAAGCGGGCTGTGGCCGGGGCATGCTGGGCCAGCCAGTCTGCCAAGGCCTGCTCGGCGCGCGCAATCGTGGGCTCCACCGGCCACAAGGTATCGTCGAGATCGAGGGTGATGGCTTTGATTTTGGAGAGCTGCAGCATAGGTGGGCGAGAATACCGCATGCCTTTTTCCAAAGAACCCCCCTTCACCCACGGCCAAACGCCGCGCACCGCCGTGCTGTATTGCAACCTGGGCACCCCCGACGCCCCGACCACCCCCGCAGTGCGCCGCTACCTGGCCGAGTTTTTGAGCGACCAGCGCGTCGTTGAAATCCCGCGCCTGCTGTGGATGCTGATTCTGCACGGCATCATCCTGCGCTTTCGTCCGGCCAAATCGGCGGCCAAGTACGCCAGCATCTGGACGCCGGATGGCTCGCCCCTGAAAATTGGCACCGAGAAACAAGCCAAACTGCTGCAAGGCTGGCTCGGCGAACAGGGCGAACACGTGCTGGTGCGCTGGGCTATGCGCTACGGCAGTACCTCGATCCCCTCGCAACTGGATGCACTCAAGGCTCAGGGCGTCACCCGGGTGCTGGTGCTGCCCGCCTATCCCCAGTATTCCGCCACCACCACCGCCAGCCTGTTTGACGCGGTCTACGCCTGGGCCAGCAAGACCCGCAGCATTCCAGAGCTGCGCTTTGTCAACCACTACCACGATCACCCCGCCTACATCGCCGCGCTGGCCGGCAGTGTGCGCAAGCACTGGCAGGGCACCGGTCGGCCCGAGGTGCTGGTGATGAGCTTTCACGGCGTACCGGCCCGCACCCTGGAGTTGGGTGACCAGTACCACTGCGAGTGCTTCAAAACGGCACGCCTCTTGGCCGAGTCCCTCGGACTGTCCAAAGACCAGTACAAGGTGACATTCCAAAGCCGCTTGGGCCGGGCCAAATGGCTGGAGCCCTACACCGAACCCACCTTGATCGCTATGGCCCAGTCCGGCGTGCAGCGCGTGGATGTGATTTGCCCGGGATTTACCAGCGACTGCCTGGAGACGCTGGAAGAAATCAACATGGAAGCGCGCCACGCCTTCTTGAGCGCTGGTGGCAAGACTTTTGGCTACATCCCTTGCCTGAACGACGATCCGGCGGCTGTCACCGCTTTGGGCGCCGTCACACAGCAGCACCTGGGCGGCTGGAATACCCAAGCCGGTCCTGACACAAGCGCCTTGGCCCAATCCATGGCGGCTGCGCTGGCTCTGGGCGCGAAGCAGTAATCGAGCACCAGCATGTCCATTGTCTTGGCCCCGATGGAGGGCTTGCTGGACTTCGTGCTGCGCGACATCCTCACCCGGGTGGGTGGCATTGACCGCTGCGTCTCGGAGTTCATTCGCGTCACCAACACCCTGCTTCCAGAACGCGCGTTTTTGCGGGTGGTCCCCGAACTGGGCTCGGGGGGATGCACGCCGGCGGGTGTGCCCGTACGCCCCCAGCTATTGGGATCCGACCCCGATTGCCTGGCGGACAACGCTGCGCGGGTCGCGGGCATGGGCGCTGACGGGGTGGATTTGAATTTCGGCTGTCCGGCCAAAGTGGTGAACCGCCATGGCGGCGGCGCAGCCTTGCTCCAGGACCCGGAACTGCTGTTCAAAATTGTTCAGGCCGTGCGCCGTGCGGTACCGCCGCACCAAATCGTCTCGGCCAAGATGCGCCTGGGTTTTTTGGACGACAGCCGCGCCGAAGACTGCGCACTGGCGCTCGAAGCGGGTGGTGCGGGTGAAATCGTGGTGCATGCCCGCACCCGTGCCGACGCCTACCGACCCCCCGCCTACTGGAGCCGCATTGCCGACATTGGCGCGGTGGTGCGCACACCCCTCGTGGCCAATGGCGAAATCTGGACGGTGCAAGACGCGCTGAAATGCCGCACCCAATCCGGCTGCCAGCAGCTGATGCTGGGGCGCGGCATGGTGAGCTACCCCGGGCTGGCCAACGCGATTCGCCAATCCAACGGGGCGTCAGAGGCGGTGCAGTCCGCGCCGTGGGAGGCCCTCCACCCCCACCTCCAGGCCTTTTGGCAATTGGTCCGCGCCACCTTGGAGCGGCGCCAGCAAGCCGGGCGTCTCAAACAATGGCTCAACTTTTTGCGCCGCCACTACCCGCAGGCCCAGGTGGCATACGACACCCTCAAAGCCGAAAACGACGTGGCGGTGATTGATGCGTGGGTGGACGGTTTGGGTGGCGCTGCAAGGGCGCACTGATCAAAACCTCGCCAGCAGGGTCGCCAGCTCCGCAGCAGAGCGAACCTGCAGTTTGGCATAGACGCGGGCGCGGTAGACCTCGACGGTGCGCATGGACACGGCCAACTCGTCGGCAATCACTTTGTTGAGTTTACCCGCCGCCACCCGGTGAAGCACATCGCGCTCGCGTTGGGTGAGTGCGGCCAAGGCGTTGCCCCGGGCGTTGCCTGTGTGCAGGTTCTTTTGGCGCTCGGTGTCCAAGGCCATGGCGTCGCGCACGCGCTCCACCAGCGCGTCGTCGCCAAAGGGTTTTTCGACAAAATCAAAGGCGCCTTTTTTCAGTGCGGCCACGGCCATGCCGATGTCACCGTGGCCACTCAAAAAAATGACCGGAATATCGGCCCCCTGTGCGACCAAGGCATCATGCACTTGCAGGCCCGACAGCGGCTCCATACGCACATCGAGCAAGACACATCCGCGCAGCGGTGGCCCATTGGCCAGCCGCTGTAATAAAGGATTGGCACCGTCGTAGCTCTGAACCTGCAGGCCATGGGTGGAAAACAGGAATTCCAAGGCTGCGCGCACCGGTGCCTCGTCATCCACCAGATGGACTGCTGCGGACGAGGTTGCGTTGGAGAGGTTCATGCGGCAAGCACCGCTTCAGCGGCCAATGGCAAAGTCAAAGAAATTTGGGCACCGCCCCACTCGCTCACACCCGCTTGCATGCTGCCGTGGTGGGCTTCAACGACCGAGCGGCATATCGCCAAACCCATGCCCATGCCGCTGGATTTGGTGGAATAAAACGGCGCACAAATTTCCTCGACCGTGCGCCCCTGCAGTCCGGGGCCGTTGTCCTCAATGGTCAGGCGCAGAGAACCGGGGCCGTAGCTGGCCAGTACCACGCGGATATGGCGCTTGCCAGGCTGCGTCGCCAGCGCATCGGCGGCATTGCGAACCAGGTTGATCACCACCTGCTCCATCAGCACCGGGTCGGCATCCACGAAAGGCAAGTTCTCGGGCACAGACCACAGCACTTGGATGTGCAGGTTGCTCAGGTCGCGACTCAGCAATTCACAGGCATGGCGCGCCAACTGAGAGAGGTCGCAGGCTTCGCGCTGGGGCGAGCGTCGGGTTAAAAACTCACGAATGCGACGAACGATTTTTCCGGCTTCTGCGGCTTGTTGGCCCTGCTGTTGCAGCGCACTCATGACGGTAGGCGACGCATTGTCTGACTGCCCCAGCATGCGTTGCAGCCCCGCGTTGTAGCCCATGATGGCAGTCAGTGGCTGGTTGAGCTGGTGCGCCAGGGCTGAGGCCACTTCGCCTAGCGTGGTCAGGCGCGCCTGCTGGTCCATGGCCTGCGCCCGGTGGTGCTCGCGGGCCTGTAACTGCTTGCGTTCCGTGATGTCGATGATGGAGCCCATCCACCCGGACTGTTGGCCTTGGGCGTCAATCAAAGGGGACTCAAACACCATCACGTCGAGCAAATGTCCATCCCTGTGACGCCACACCGCCTCATAGCCTTCGCGCGGCGCCTGACCGGCAAGGTTGCGCTGATGGCGCACCATGACCTCTTCAATCGCATTCGCAGGCCAGTAGGGCATGGGTGGCGTAAGGCCCACCAGCGCCTCTGCCTCCAAGCCGACCATGTCGCAAAAGGTCCGGTTGACGTAAAGAATGCGGCCATGGGCGTCGCGCGCCCGCAGACCCACCAGCGCCGAGTCTTCCATGGCCCGGCGCCATCCCGCATCGGTGCGCCAAGCCAATTCGGCGGCAGTAATGCGCAGCATTTGGCGGCGCAAAAAATAGGTAGCCAAGGCCATCAAGGCCAAAAAGCCGGCAATCAAGACCAGCGGCAAGGTGCGCCAAAACGGCAGCGCGGCTTCGCGCAAGTACAGCCCCAGGTAGGCGCCAGGCAAACCGCCACCGACAGCGACACGGTAACTTTCGTGCCCGGCTAGTTCGGGCCCCACGGCCAGATCGTCCACCGACGCCAGCACTTGCTCCGAGGAATCGATCAACTGCAGCTCATATTTGCGCACCAACCACCACGGAGCACCTTTGCGCAGCAATTGGGACACTGAATAGCGCACCACCAGCAGCCCGTCACCCAGCGGCGCACTCAAGTGCGACGAAATGCCGGGGCCACCTGCATCGGACAGGCCGGGCGGCACCTGCGCCACGATGCGCCGATTGGCGTCCAGCCAGGTCACACTGATCCAGTGCCGCCGCAGGCCCTGGGTCACTTCATTCGCAGCCAAGAGGCTCTGCGAGCTGCGGGGAGCCTGCTTCAATTCCGCAGCTAGACGGGCCAGTGCATCTTTCTCCGCATCGAGTTGCGCGCGCAACTGGGCTTCCGCACTCAGCGCATCGGCGATCATGGTGTCGCGGCGCAACTGCTGTTCCAACTGGTCAGCGCGATAGGCCCAGAGCAACACGCCCGCCACAAAACACAGCGAGGCCACCAGCGGCCACACCCAAAACGCCACCCCCACCCAGCGCGGTGCGGAAGACGATGTGGGGCCGGAGTTGGATGCCATGCGCGAAGTCTAGCGGCCAAAAAACGCGGGTTAAGCCCTGAATTCATGCCATTTTTTGCATGAATGTGGAAATCCACACTAGCCGACATCGCGCCGTCCGCGCACACTGCGACCCATTATTTTTTCACCCGAGGATTCACGCCATGAAAAATCTTGCCCGTCGCACCCTGCTCCAAGTCGCCGTTCTGGCCGCCACCGCGCTTAGCGCCAGCGTCGCCTTGGCCCAAACGCCCATCGTCATCAAGTTCAGCCACGTGGTGGCGCCCGACACGCCCAAGGGCAAAGGTGCGCAGCGCTTCAAAGAACTCGCCGAACAACGCACCGGCGGACGGGTGAAGGTCGAGCTCTACCCCAACAGCCAGCTCTACAAAGACAAAGAAGAAATGGAAGCGCTGCAATTGGGCTCGGTGCAAATGCTGGCGCCGTCGCTGGCCAAATTCGGCCCTTTGGGAGTGAAAGAGTTTGAGGTTTTTGACCTGCCTTTCCTGTTCAAAGACGACGCAGCATTCCGAGGAATCACCGACGGTGCCCTTGGCGCAGACTTGTTCAAGAAACTCGAGCCCAAGGGCATCAAGGGCTTGGCCTACTGGGACAACGGCTTTCACCAAATGAGCGCCAATAAGCCGCTCCATGCAGTTGCCGACTTCAAAGGAATGAAGATGCGCATTCAAAGCTCCAAAGTGCTGGATGCTGAAATGCGTGCGTTGGGTGCGATTCCCCAGGTTATGGCCTTCAGCGAGTTGTACCAGGCGCTGCAAAGCGGTGTGGTCGATGGCACCGAAGGCGTGGCTTCCAACTTCTATACCCAAAAAGTCTACGAAGTTCAAAAACACATGACGATCTCCAACCACGGCCACCTCGCCTATGCAGTGATCGTGAACAAAAAATTCTGGGACGGCTTGCCTGCTGACCTGCGCACCGTACTGGAGAGCTGTATCAAAGAAGCCACCACTTACGCCAACGCAATTGCATCAACCGAAAACATGCAGGCCATGGACAAGATCAAAGCCAGTGGCAAAACCACGGTCTACACCTTGACCGCTGCTGAATCCGCCGAATGGAAAAAAGCCTTGATGCCCGTACACCAAGAGATGGAATCCCGCGTTGGCAAGGCCACCATTGCCGCCGCCTACAAAGCCGCCGGGTTTGTACCTGCCAAGTAATACGCCATGTTCAACCGTATCCTGAACCACTTGGAGGAATGGTTAATCACCTTCCTCATTGGCGCAGCTACGCTGGTCATTTTTATGGCCGTGCTGCACCGCTTTTTGTCTGGTATTCCTTACATCCAGGACTACGCGATCCGACTCAACGTGAGCTGGGCGCAAGAACTGTGCATCTACATGTTTGTGTGGATGGCCAAATTTGGCGCAGCATACGGCGTGCGCAACGGCACGCACGTCGGCGTGGACGTGGTGGTGCGCAAGCTCAGTCCGGAAAAAGCCAAATGGCTGGTACTTTTTGGCCTGTTAGCGGGTGCCTTGTTCACGGGCACTGTCGGTACATTGGGCGCGCGCTTTGTGTGGGAAAACGGCTTCCACTTCGCATTCTTTCAGGGCATGGGCTGGGACGTGGGCGATGTGCCCGAAGGCCCCACCTCACCCGACCTGGAAGTGCCGACGTGGATTGCATATTCCTGCGTGCCACTAGGCTCGTACCTCATGTGCTTTCGGTTCTTGCAGGTAGCCTACGGATTTTTGAGAACCGGTGAAGTGCCACATGCAAGCCACCATGTGGCTGGTGTTGATGAGGACGCGTTGGAAGAACTCCACGTTGCACCCGTAGCAGGAGCGGCCAAATGAATACTCTCATCATCTTTACGCTGCTGGTAGTGCTGATGCTCACCGGAATGCCGATTTCTATTTCGCTGGGTCTGACGGTGTTGACCTTTCTGTTCACGCTGACCGATGTTCCCATTGAGTCGGTGGCGCTCAAGTTGTTTACTGGCATTGAGAAGTTCGAAATCATGGCGATTCCCTTCTTTATTCTGGCGGGTAACTTTCTGACACATGGTGGCGTGGCCAAGCGCATGATCAACTTCTGCACATCGATGATCGGGCATTGGTACGGCGGAATGGGATTGGCGGGCGTTCTGGCCTGCGCTTTATTTGCCGCGATCTCCGGCTCGTCGGTCGCAACCGTGGTCGCCGTGGGCTCCATCATGCTGCCTGCAATGGTCAAGCAGGGCTACCCCAAAGAGTTTGGGGCGGGGGTGATCACCACCTCGGGCGCTTTGGGCATTTTGTTCCCACCATCTATCAACCTGGTGATGTACTCCATCGCCACGGCTGGTATGAACGGTGTCGGACCCAATGGTGAACCTGTCGGCTCTGCCTCGGTGGGTCAGTTGTTTATTGCCGGCATTGTTCCGGGCCTGTGTCTCTCCTTTTTACTAGGACTGACAACCTGGTGGCGTGCCAAAAAATTCGACTACCCCCGCATGCCCAAAGCCACCTGGGCCCAGCGCTACACCGCGTTTCGTGAAAGCATGTGGGGTCTGCTCTTGATCGTGGTGGTGATTGGCGGCATCTACAGTGGCAAGTTCACTCCCACCGAAGCCGCAGCCATGGCAGCGGTGTATGCGTTTTTTATCGCGGTCTTTGTCTACAAGGACCTCAAGCTCAGTGATGTACCCAAGTCCTTGCTGGGCGCCGCGGCCATGAGCTCCATGCTGTTGTACATCGTGACTAACGCGGTGCTGTTTTCGTTCCTGATGACCTCCGAGCAGATTCCGCAAAGCATGGCGGCCTGGATGACGAGCCAGGGCTTTGGCTTGGTGGCGTTCTTGCTGCTTGTCAATGTGATTCTCTTGGCCGCAGGCAACTTCATGGACCCTGCGGCCATTGTGCTGATCATGGCGCCTATTCTGTTTCCGGTGGCGGTCAAAATGGGCGTGCATCCGGTGCACTTCGGCATTTTGATGGCGGTCAACATGGAAGTGGGGCTGTGTCATCCGCCTGTGGGATTGAACCTGTATGTGTCCTCGGGAATCACCAAAATGGGCATCACCGAGCTGACGATTGCCGTCTGGCCTTGGCTGCTGACCATGATTGGCTTTTTGCTTGTCATCACTTTTTGGCCCGGACTCACGCTCTGGTTTCCGCGCCTTCTGGGAATGGCAGGGTAAGGCCGGTGACCATGGCCCTTGGCGCTAGGATCACTGCATGGACAGCATCCGCATCGACAAGTGGCTTTGGGCCGCACGCTTTTACAAAACCCGGTCTTTGGCCACCGACGAGGTGGGCAAGGGCCGGGTGCAAATCGGCCAGCAAGACGTGAAGCCCTCGCGCGAAGTGCGCATCGGCGACACGGTGGTGCTTTGGCAGGCCAGCGTGAAACGCACCGTGGTGGTCAAAGGCATCAGCGGCACGCGCGGATCGGCACCGGTGGCGCAAACCCTGTACGAGGAAACCGCCCAAAGTATTGCGGAGCGCGCCCAGGCCGCCGAGCAGCGGCGTCTGCACACCGAACCGGCCCTGGCCATTGCCCACGGCAGGCCCACCAAACGCGACCGCCGTGACCTGCAAAAAGGCCTGAATGCGCGCTGGAGCGCGTCCATCGACGACTAAAGCGTCCGCCCCCGCAAAGCGGCGATAATCAGGGGCTGCAATAGCGGCAGAAATTCACCCCGGAATTTCCCCCTGAATTTGTGAAAGTTGCTTGATGACTGCCTCCCCCACCCCCACCCAGCCTGTGGCCATTTCGTCGGTGCAAGAGATCGTTGCTGACATGCGCGCCGGCAAAATCGTGATCCTGGTGGACGAAGAAGACCGCGAAAACGAAGGCGACCTGGTATTGGCGGCCGACCATGTCACGCCGGAGGCCATCAACTTCATGGCCCGCTTCGGCCGCGGCCTGATCTGCCTGACCCTGAGCCGCGCACGCTGCGAACTGCTCCAGCTCCCGCCCATGACGGCGCGCAATGGCGACAAAAAAGGCACGGCCTTTACCGTTTCCATTGAAGCCGCCGAAGGCGTGACCACCGGCATCTCGGCCGCCGACCGCTCGCGCACCGTGCAAGCGGCCGTAGCGCCCAACGCCGTGCCCTCGGACCTGGTGCAGCCCGGCCATATCTTTCCGCTGCAGGCGGTGGACGGTGGCGTGCTGATGCGCGCAGGCCACACCGAAGCCGGTTGCGACCTCGCCGCCATGGCCGGATGCAGCCCCGCGTCGGTCATTTGCGAGATCATGAAAGACGACGGCACCATGGCCCGTCTGCCGGATTTGCAGCTGTTTGCCGCCGAACATGGCCTGAAGATCGGCACCATCGCCGACCTGATTGCCTACCGCAGCCAGGTCGATTCGCTGGTGGCGCGCAAAGGCAGCCGCCCCTTCAAAACCGCGGCGGGCGACTTTACGGCCCACATTTTTCAAGACACCACCGGCCACGGCGTGCACCTGGCGCTGGTCAAGGGCGAATGGGCCGCCGACGAGGTGGTACCGGCGCGCGTCCATGAGCCGCTGTCGGTGCTCGACGCGCTCGAGACCGGCCGCTCGCTGCACTCCTGGAGCCTGGACGCTGCGCTGGCCCACATCGCCCACGAAGGCCGGGGCGTCGTGGTGCTGCTCAACTGCGGCGAGACTGGGGAGCAACTGCTGGCCCAGTTTGACGGCACAGCCCGCCCCGCCCACGCGCCCGAGCGCGGCCGCATGGACCTGCGCACCTATGGCGTAGGCGCCCAAATTTTGCGTCTGTGTGGCGTGCACAAAATGCGTTTGATGGGCAGCCCCCGTCGCATGCCCAGTTTGACCGGCTACGGCTTAGAGACCGTCGGCTACCTCAGCGCCAACGGCGCCTGAGCTTTTCAATTCATCACCCAAAGGAAACCCCATGTTCGGCGCAGACAAAGGCAAAGTGGACGACAGCGACAAGCGCATGGACGGCAAGCAGCTGCGGGTCGGTATCGTGCAAGCGCGCTTCAATGCCAGCGTCACCGACGCACTGGCAGCCGCCTGCAAAGACGAGTTGCTGAGCCTGGGCGTGGCCGATCGTGACATCCACCACTTCACCGTGCCGGGCGCCTTGGAAGTAGCCACCGCCTTGCAAGCCCTGGCCGAAAAAAACCGCTACGACGCGCTGATTGCGCTGGGCTGCATTATTCGCGGCGAGACCTACCACTTTGAGCTGGTGGCCAACGAGTCGGGCGCCGCCGTGACCCGCGTGGCGCTGGACAGCCAAATGCCGATTGCCAACGCCATCCTGACCGTGGAAAACATGGAGCAGGCCGTGGCCCGCCAGACCGACAAAGGGCGTGACGCCGCCCGTGTGGCCGTTGAAATGGCCAATTTTTTGGAAACTGTGTAATGACCGACTCCCCCGCCGCCAGCGCCCGCCCGCCCCGCCAGTCCCGCGTGGGCCTGACCAGCACCGGTGCGCGCAAAGCCGGCAGCAAAAATGCCCGCAGCCGCGCCCGCGAATTTGCCGTCCAAGCCCTGTACCAGCGCCTGGTGGGTAAAAACACCGCCGCCGACATTGACACCTTCACCCGCGACCTGGCCGGTTTCAACAGGGCCGACGCGGCCCACTTTGACGCCTTGCTGCACGGTTGCATTGACCATGCCGATGCGCTGGACGCCTTGATCTTGACGCGCCTGGACCGCCCCATGAGCGAAATCTCGCCCATCGAGCACGCGGTCATGTGGATTGGCGTCTACGAGATGCAGCATTGCCCGGACGTGCCCTGGCGCGTGGTGCTCAATGAGTGCATTGAATTGGCCAAAGAGTTTGGTGGCACCGACGGCTTCAAGTACGTCAACGCCGTGCTCAACGGCCTGGCGCCCGAGCTGCGCGGCCCCGAAGTGCAAGCCGATCGCGCTGCCAAGCCTGCCGCCGACTAGCCTATAGCGCCTATGCAGATCTCGCACCGCGCGCAAAACATCGAGCCCTTTTATGTGATGGAAGTGGCCAAGGCCGCTTCTGAGATGGCGCGCAGCTTGGCGCACAGTGACACGCCCATGGTGTTTTTGAACATCGGCGAGCCTGACTTCACTGCGCCCCCGCTGGTCCAAGCCGCCGCACAGCGTGCCATTGAGCACGGCCACAGCCAGTACACCCAGGCCACGGGCCTGCCCGCACTGCGTGAACACATCAGCGCCTGGTACAGCAGCCGTTTCGGCGTGAATGTGCCAGCCAGCCGGATTGTGGTCACCGCAGGCGCGTCGGCCGCATTGCAACTGGCCTGTCTGGCGCTGATCAATGCGGGCGATGAAGTGCTCATGCCCGACCCCAGCTATCCCTGCAACCGGCATTTTGTGAGCGCCGCCGACGGGCGCGCGGTGCTCATTCCCACCACGGCTGCGCAACGCTTTCAGCTCAGCGCCGACCAGGTGCAAGCGGCCTGGGGGCCCCGCACACGCGGCGTGCTGCTGGCATCGCCCTCGAACCCCACAGGCAGCTCGATTGACCCGTCCGAGCTGCGCCGCATCCACGGCGTGGTCAAGGCCAAGGGCGGCATCACGATGGTGGACGAGATCTACCTGCCCCTGAGCTACGACGCGCGCTTTGGTCAGACCGCTCTGGCCATTGACGACAACATCATCAGCATCAACAGCTTTAGCAAGTACTTCAATATGACCGGCTGGCGCCTGGGCTGGCTGGTGGTGCCCGAGCCGCTGGTGCCGGTGATTGAGCGGCTCGCACAAAACCTGTTTATTTGCCCCAGCACCATTGCGCAGCACGCTGCGCTGGCCTGCTTTGCGCCCGAGAGCATTGCGCTGTACGAGGCCCGCCGCGCCGAATTCAAAGCCCGGCGCGACTACTTTGTGCCTGCACTGCAAAGCCTGGGGCTGGACGTGCCGGTGGTGCCCGATGGCGCGTTTTACGCCTGGGCCGATTGCTCGGCGGTGTGCGCGCGCCTTGGCATCAAAGACAGCTGGGACTTTGCGTTTGCGGTGATGCAGCAAGCCCATGTGGCCGTCACCCCGGGGCGCGACTTTGGCACCGACCAGACAGCAAAATTTGTGCGCTTTTCTACGGCGAGCTCCATGGCGCAATTGCAAACCGCGATTGCCCGCCTGCAAAAAATGCTGGCCTGAGCCGCACCCTCCACTTTCAGTGAAAACATAGGCCTCTTTCCCATGAACCAAGACCTGAACATCCTCCAACTCGTGATGCACGCCAGCGTGGTGGTGCAAATTGTGATGGCCCTGCTGATGCTGGTGTCACTGGCCAGCTGGTCGGCCATTTTTCGCAAGCTGTTTGCGATCAAGCGTGTCAAAGCGCACAACGAAACCTTTGAGAAAGAGTTCTGGTCCGGCGCCAGCCTGAACGAGCTGTACACCACAGCCGCCGCCAAGGCGCAAAACTCCGGCCCCATGGAGCGCATATTTGCCAGCGGCATGCGCGAGTTTCAAAAACTGCGGGAGCGCCGCGTGAGCGATGTGGGCACGCTGATGGACGGCGCGCGCCGCGCCATGCGCGCCAGCTTTCAGCGCGAAATGGACGAGGTGGAAAGCAACCTCTCCTTCCTCGCCTCGGTCGGCTCCGTCTCGCCCTATGTGGGTTTGTTTGGCACGGTGTGGGGCATCATGCATGCGTTTACCGGCTTGGCGTCTTTGCAGCAGGTCACGCTGGCTACCGTGGCGCCTGGTATTGCGGAGGCTTTGGTGGCCACCGCCATCGGCTTGTTTGCCGCTATCCCTGCGGTGATCGCCTACAACCGCTTTGCCCGTGACCTAGACCGCATTGCCATCCAGCACGAAACCTTTATTGAAGAGTTCTCCAACATCTTGCAGCGCAATGTAAGCGCACAAGCCAGCCCGGCTGCGCCGCGTTGAGCTGACTGAAGCGCCTCCCTCTTGCAACCACTTAGGAGCCCGATATGCCCGCAGTGAGTTCCCGCGGTCGCGGCCGACGCACCATGAGCGAGCCCAATATGGTGCCGTTCATTGACGTGATGCTGGTGCTGCTGATCATCTTCATGGTCACCGCCCCCTTGATCACGCCCAGCATGATTGACCTGCCCAGCGTGGGCAAGGCGGCCAAGCAGCCCGACGTGGTGGTGCAAATCGTGGTCGGCAAAGACGACCAGCTTGAGCTGCGCGCCCAAGAGAAAAACACCCCCGTGACGCTTGGCACTTTGGCCAGCTCCGTTCGCCGCGCCCAAACCCGCCCTGACGGCAGCGCCGCCGAGCGCCCTGCCGTGGTCATCAGCGCAGACAAAGCGGTGCGCTACGAGAGCGTGGTCAAGGTCATGGACACATTGCAGCGCGCAGGCATTGAACGCGTCGGCCTGTCCGTGCAACTGGCCAATTAACACGCCAAATGTCCACGGCCCTCGCCCGCGACGCCTTCATGCCGCCCCCCACGCCGGGCTTGGGCCGGGCGGTGACGATGGCGCTGTTTGCGCACGCCCTGCTGGTCTTGGCCTTGTCGTTTGCAGTGCAGTGGCGCCAAAGTGCGCCTGAACCCGTGACATTCGCCGCCGAGCTGTGGGCGCAAGTGCCCACTGAGGCGGCGCCCCTTGCACCCGAGCCCGTGCCGGAGGTGACCGAAGTCGAAACGCCGATAGCCCCCACACCCAAACCGGTACCCGCCCCGCAGCCCGCCGTGAAACCCGCGCCACCACCACCGGCCGCCGAGCCGCCGCCCAAGCCGGCTGACATTGCCCTGGAAAAGAAAAAAGCCCTGCAAGAGGCCAAGAAGAAACAAGAGCTGGAGCAAGCCAAGGCCAAGGCCGCTTTGCAACTAGAAAAAGACAAAGCCGCCAAGCTGAAGGAAGACAAGCTCAAAGAAGAGAAGCTGAAGGACGACAAACTAAAGGCCGAGAAGCGCTTGAAAGAAGAGAAGCGCCTGAAAGAAGAAAAAGCAGCCGAAGCCCAGCGCAAAAAAGAAGCCCAGCAAGCCGCCGAAGAAGCCGCCCAAAGTGAGCAGCGCCGCAAAGAGGCCAAAGAGCGCGCATTGCGCCTTGCAGGTGCCGCTATGGGCAATGGCGACGACAACTCCAAAGGCAGTGCCGCCCAAAGTGCCGCACCCACCGCCAGCTACGGTGCCAAAGTGGCGGCCGAGATTCGACGCAACATCACGCAGCTCAAAGAAATTGCGGGCAACCCGTCGGTGGAATACGACGTGTACACCGACGCCACCGGCAATGTGCTGAGCGCCAAGCTGCGCAAAAAGAGCGGCGACGCCTATTGGGACGAAACGGCCTACAACGCCATCCTTAAAACCGCCAAGCTGCCGCGTGACGAAAACGGCCGTGTGCCCTCGCCCATGACCATCGCGCTGGAGCCCAAGCCCCGCTGAACGAAAAACGCGAAGCGCCTACTTGGCCTTGCGGGGATGAAACACCAGGGGCTGCGCCTTCGCTGTCAGTACCCCACCGGTAATCGCAGGCGGCGCTTTGTCGCAGCCCGAGCAGCCAGAGCCTGCGCTGGCGGTGGATGCCGCCAATAAACGAGCACGCAAACCCACAGGCATAGGCAAGCGCAGCAACTGCTTGGCACAGGCCGCGCGCAGCAGCTGCGGCATCAGGGTCCAGGCGGCGTAGGCAAAGCTTGCTGCCACCAGCACCGCCACGGCAGAGGTTTGGTAGTTCATGGCCTGTGTCCTCTTGCTATCCACCCAGCCACAGCGTCACGCGGTAGGTCACAAAAGATGCGGCATAGGCCAGGCCAAACAAATACGCCGCCATCACGGCCGGGTAGCGCCAGGAATTGGTCTCGCGACGCACCACTGCGAGCGTGGACAAACACTGCGGCGCAAACACAAACCAGGCCAGCAGCGAATAGGCGGTGGCCAGCGACCAGCCCTGGGCAATCACCGGCGACAAGGCTTCTGCCACGCCACTGTCGGCGGCCGAGAGCGAATACACCGTGCCCAAAGCGCCCACCGCCACCTCGCGCGCCGCCATGCCGGGCACCAGAGCGATGGAGATTTGCCAGTTAAAGCCAATGGGCGCAAACACATATTGCAGCGCATGACCCAGCATGCCCGCCACGCTGTATTGGATGGCCGGGCCTTGCGAAATGTCCCAGCCCGCAGGTGGCGATGGGAATGTGGCCAGGAACCACAGCACCACCATCAGCGCAAAAATAATGCCGCCCACCCGGCGCAAAAAGATGCGGGCGCGCTCCCACAGGCCCTGCACCAGATTGCGCATGCTGGGCGCGCGGTAGGGCGGCAGCTCCAGCATCAGTGGCTGGTAGGCCGACTTCATCCACACCCGCTTGAACACCCAGGCCACCGCCATGGCCGACACCACGCCGGCCACATAGAGGCCAAAGAGCGTGAGTCCGCGCAGGCTCATGCCCGCCACGTCGCGCTCGGGCACAAAGGCGCCGATCAAGAGTGCGTACACCGGCAAGCGTGCCGAGCAAGTCATGAGCGGCGCAACCATGATGGTGGCCAGGCGGTCGCGCCAATTGGCAATCGTGCGCGTGGCCATGATGCCGGGGATGGCGCAGGCAAAGCTGCTGAGCAAGGGGATGAACGCCCGGCCCGACAAGCCCACCCGGCCCATCAGGTTGTCCAGCAAAAACGCGGCGCGCGGCAGGTAGCCCGAGTCTTCGAGCAGCAAGATAAAGAAAAACAAAATCAAAATCTGCGGCAAAAACACCAGCACCCCGCCCACGCCGGCCACCACGCCGTCCACCAACAGGCTGCGCAGCGGCCCGTCGTCCATGGACGCGGTAATGGCGTCGCCCACCGCCGCCATGGCTTCTTTGATCATGTCCATGGGCAAGGTCGCCCACGAGAACACCGCCTGAAAAATCAAAAACAACACCACCGCCAGCACCAGCAAGCCCCACACCGGGTGCATGGCCACGGCGTCAATGCGGTGCTGAAACCGTCCCAGGCGCGGCGCACGGGGTGCCACCAGCGCCAGGATGCGGCGCACCTCGCCTTGCAGCTCTGCGCTGCTGCGGGCGGCAGCGTCCGTTGCCTGCGTGGGGGCTGTGGCCAGCAGGGTTTGAATTTGCTGCATCAGCGCCGCGTGGCCGTTGTGCTGCACCGCCACGGTTTCCACCACGGGGCAGCCCAGCTCGGCTTGCAGGCGCGCCACGTCAATGTCCAGCCCGTGGGCACGCGCCACGTCGGCCATGTTGAGCGCCACCACCATGGGTTTGCCCAGGCCTTTGAGCTCCAGCACCAGGCGCAGGTTCATCCGCAAATTGGTGGCGTCCACCACGGCCACGATGGCGTCGGGCGCGTCCTCGCCAGCGCGCCGGCCTTGCAGCACCTCCACCATCACTTGTTCGTCGGGCGTGGCGGGTGTGAGGCTGTAGGAACCCGGCAAATCCACCACCGAGATGCGCTGGCCATCGGGCAAGCGGGCCGCGCCCACTTTGCGCTCCACGGTGACACCCGCGTAGTTGGCCACCTTTTGGCGTGCGCCGGTGAGCAAGTTAAAGAGTGCGGTCTTGCCGCAGTTGGGGTTGCCCACCAGGGCAACGCTGGGGTGGGCAGAGGGGTTCAGGGTGGCTTGTTGCATGGCGGGCGCTCAGACGGGTTCAACTTCAATGCACTGAGCCTCGAGCAGGCGCAGGGCAAACTGCGTGTCGCCAATCTGCACCGCCAGCGGCTCCCGCCCGCCCGGCCCCCGGCGCAGCATGTGCACCGGCTCCCCGGCAATAAAGCCCAGCTCCCCCAGCCGCCGCACCGTCGCCTCATGCACCGCCCCGCCCCCCGCTCGCAGCCCCGTGACACAGGCATGGGTGCCATTGGGCAGGTCAGACAGCAGCGTGGGGGTGGACATGGGTGCTCCTATACAGATAGCGACGGGCGCAGCGCGGGGCAAGTTGCCTTGGATTGCGTCAAATCTAAATGAGATTGTATCTCATTTAGATTTAGGTGTCTTGGTGAAGGTGGCGGGAAGTGCCGCATGCTTAAGTCTCAAATGCAAAGCACCGGCTGGACGGGTCGGGCATGAACCGCATTTTTGAAAATACGGCTCAGAATTTGAGGCGTATTTGAAGAAATACGGACTAGCTAGGGCTTCTAGCACTTTAATCCTGAACACGGCTAGGACATCGGCTACTTCGTGTGGCGAGGTTGCGCACAACATCAGGCGCATCAAGCAGAGCTTTGGATTTATGAATTTCCGAGTGCTTAGCGACAGCTGCCTTCTACGTTGCGCCAGCCACTTTGGCCTGGTAAAGCGCGACGCATTGCGCTTGCCTTGTTCTGTCCATTCAAGGCCCTCATACAACTGATGCCCGAACACGTCATTGGGAACTTGGATCAGAATATGGCACGGCTCTTTTCACCGTTATTGAAGCTTTGCCGCGGTAGGTGCAGATGATTTCGTGAATGACGGGGGCCTTCCGTGTAGGAATCTTGTCGCGCGGTTGGTCATTTGGTTAAACTGAAACGCTTGTTAACCCGTGCCCAGCGTCTTTGTTTGCCAACACATTAGCTCGCGGTGAAAATTGGGGTCGGTAAATTCTTAGCGGATGACGTTAGACCTACTCAAAGCGTTGTCATTTATTAGGTTACAAATGCGCAACCCCCCCTTCCGCTATCTTCAAACTTTGCAGGAACATTTTGTAACCGCGCCAAGTTGGTTTTCAAGTGTCGATGGTTTAGGGACGAACAACGCTCGCCTACCAGCAACAGGCGCATCATTGACGACAAATCAGGATGGTAAAGGCACTGCCTTTCAGCGATGGTTTCACTTTAAGGAGGCGTTCTCTCCTTCTTTTGTCAGTGCCGCAATTGATTCGCTGGGGTACAGGCCTCAACACATCGCAGATCCATTTGGGGGCTCGGGAACGACCGCAATCACCGCGCAGTTGATGTCCATCGACGCAACGACTGTAGAGGTCAATCCCTTTCTTGCCGATGTCATCAAAGCAAAAGTAAGCCCGCTTTCTGCCGAGAAGCTACGTCATGCAGCTGCTGACTTTCAGGCAAGTTTGAGTGGAACACGCAGCAACATTTCGCGTCTGAGTCATTTGCCACCGACCTTTATTGAAGGACCAGAGAAGCCGAGATGGATCTTTCCGCTTACCGTGGCGCGGCACCTTTCCCGGTATCTCACATGCATTGATCAAATTGCAGATGTAGATACGCAGCGGTTCTTCAAGGTTGTCCTAGGCGCGGTTTTAGTCGAGTGCAGCAACATTTACGTTAACGGTAAAGGGAGAAGGTACCGAAGTGCGTGGCAAGAAAATCAGCCGACGCCTAAAAAACTTGATGAACTGTTCGCTCTCCGGTTCAACACTTCGTTCGAAGATGTGCTCCGATTTGAGGGGCGACCTCGGTCGCGGATCAATGTAATAAACGGCGATTCGCGAACAGCACTAGCACAAGTATCGGAGCCAATAGATCTGGCGGTCTTCTCACCACCTTACCCAAACACGTTTGACTACACCGATATATATAACGTCGAATTATGGGTTTTGGGATATCTCGGATCGAGTGCAGACAACGCCCGATTAAGAAAGGAAACCTTGAGATCGCATGTTCAGGTTAGTCGTCCATATGATTCGCCGGCAAAGTCGTCTCAGCTTCTAGCCCAGACTATTGAGGCATTGAACCAGCAGAAGGAACGACTTTGGGATTCGAATATACCTGCTATGGTGGGTGCGTATTTTCGAGATCTCGAGATCGTGCTTGAACAGTGTCAACGATTGCTAGCGCCGTCAGGCAAGGTGATGATGGTCGTTGGTGACTCGCGATACGCGAACGTCCGTATTGATGTTGCAAACATAATCGGAGAAATCGCTACTGCGATGGGCTTTGGTTCGGTTGCTGTACGTGAGGTGCGGCAAATGCGATCAAGCGCACAACAAGGCGGCAGACTGCTTTTGGCCGAAAGCATCGTAGAACTTAGAGGCTAAATCGATGGGCCGTGAGCGGGTGGATTAATTGGATACGAGTGCTTGCGAGATTCTTTATGAGACCCTGAAATCCAATAACGCCGCATGAGTACGCCGTACTCTTTTGCAATCGGGAGAACCGCATTCTCTACGTCCACAACATTTCCCGCGCAAAAGTCATATAAGCAGAGAAAAGCACCGTCCGCCTTTTCTTTGTCTCGATAAGCGACCGCTTGTTGCACACCCGAGCTAGCCCATTCAATGTTTTCTTTCAGTGAACGTTTAGTGAGTGGCTTGCCGGTCAACTCCTTCGGGGTAAGGACGTCCCGTAGAGTCTTCAATTCAAGAATAGCCTTGTGATCTAGCGGATTTTTTGTAGTCGGATAAATCGTCAAATCACGTCGACCATTAGCACTATCCTCTTCTTTCCTTACAAGTGCCACCTCTCTAAAAACGGTCGACAAATAAACCCATAAGTCGTTCTGGACAGCAGCTTCTGGATTTTCAACTGTGCACCGCAAAGTTCTATTCTTCCACCAAGTCGTGTTATCCCGAACGAACTCGGCATCGAAGTACGAAAGCTCAGAATCGATCGAAGTTAAGGTGACGGGCTTCGTGACATCATTCAGCACGACTGCAATGTGTTGATCACTACAAATGCCATTTGCCCAGATGATGATCTTAGTTTCGGACACGAGCGCAATGGCGGGAGCTGCTTGAAGTCCGTTGGATTGCAATTCTTCGGCGAACGAACTCATGTCCGGCAAGGTGGCCGATGACGTGTAGCATCCTATAGGGGCGTTACCGACACCAAGCACACCGGAGAAACCATCTAAGGGTGACGCGCCCAACGTTTGCTTACGCGTCCACCCGGCGTGGAGCTTTGCAAAATCACCAACACTATCGACATACACGAATACTGCTGGTGCTTGTAACGTCGTACCCTTTTTGCGAAGATGCTTGGCGTGTGCACTGAGCGTATTTACCCAGCCAGCGATGAACGACTCAACAGTACAGGCGTCAGCAACTGAAATATTTATCGATCCAGAATTGGCAACCTGCTCAAGCGCTTTGGTGAGTGCCCCACCGAAGATTGTTTGAATTTGGTTCATGTTGCTGGAGCTAAAGCCTTGTCTAGGTAATCACAATAGAGACGAATACCATCTCGATCTGAATGTGGACGCAGATCGATTAGCTTTGCCAACAGGTATTGAGCAACTTCCATGTTTTTGTTCTCGTCGGTCCATTCCGAAAAGTCGACGACCTCATTTTCCAAGACAAGATTACTGCCGTAGTTCGCATCAATCGGGCCAATGGCCGTGTTTGATGCAAGAAATCTTCCGAAACATGCGGCAACCAGTTCACGGAAAAGCCGGGCTACACGCGCGGCGTCCGGCGCCCTATCCATGATCATTTGATAAGTTTCCAGCCCTTTGGGCCCTACCCCAAGATGTGCCGTCATATGGCCTTTGGCACCAAAATCGACACGCTCAATCTTGAGTACACCGTTGAATGCCAGCCGGTCGATTTCGTGCTGTACATCAGGGTAGAAGGGGAACTCGCCACGCTTCAAAACGCGCCCGCGTACCCGGTGAACATCAAATAGAGATGCAAGGGTATTGGCAAGATACAAGGTGACGTGCAATTGCGCAGCTGATATGGGCGTAACCCCAATGCGGTGGGCCTCCGCTATGCAAATGAGAACCCATGCCTTCCAGATACCGGCGTCTTGCACTTGAGAATCGGAATTTTGCGTCGGCATTATGGTGCTTTATCCGTAAAGCGCTCTGGAAATAATGCTCGATCACGTTCCTCTTCATAGGGCTGTCTGAATCTTTCTAAAGCTCGTGTTGGGGCAGCGATCTTTAGTAGGTCCAAGACATGTTTCTCGCGATCATTTACCGGTACCGTAGGGGGAGCAGCTTGTGTAGTTTCGTCAACAACCTGACCATGAAACTGTTTATCCATGTAGGCACCAAAGAGCGCTGGAATCATCTGTTCGCGGTTTACGTTTGAAGAGGCAATAAGACGGGTGCCATGTGCCGTACCTTCGCGGGCGGCAAAGCGTCGCAGCAAGTCCGCTGCTCGGGGCACAAATACAGAATCCAAGCTCGCTTCCGGCGTCTCAAGAATCAGCATCGCAGGCGAATTTGGGGCTGCAATTTCAAGTAACGCCATCCGAAATGCCAAGTCGACAAACTCCTTCTGTGACTCTGAAACAGACTGGCCGTGTTCTCTTACAGTTGCATTCGCCCTGTGCACACCGGAAGTGAGGGCAGGTACAAAGTGCGGGAAAGCAAAGTTCTCCGTAGCTGAGCGTTGACCAATGCGACCTTGACGCGGCGTGTACTTAATCGAACAATCCTCCGCCAAAAAACCACTAATAAACTTCGAAAAACTAGTTTCTATTTGGATGGAAACTGTCTGTACCTCAGTATCGATGGCAGCTGCCAGAATCTTGAATTCTTGAGTTAACCCGCGGCTCTCAACCTCCAATTGATTAAGTGCAGATTGAAATGCGTCCAGATGCGACTGGACGCGGTCCCTACGCGCAGTTGCATTCGGCAATGATCCCCCAAGCGCGTCAATTTGCTGTTCCAAGCCTGACACCTCTGATGTTGCAGCAACCAAACTAGCCGCGATGTTCGCGTATGCATCGTCGGCCTCGTCCAACGGCTTAACCATTGAGGAGAGTTGCCTCTCCAGTTCAATGATTGCTTGGCGCCGCCATTCAATTTCTTCACCCGCGTGTGGGTCATGGGCGGGGCGGTCTGCGTGCTCGATTGGGTTTTCGCAGACAGGGCAAGTGTTCATCACCAGCTTTGCTTGAACCCGACTGATTGCCGCAGCGGAGTTGCACCCACAGACAAGGCACCCGCCAATTGCTTCAAATTGTGACAGTAGGTACCTTGCGGCGTCGCTTGTCTGTGGGAAGAACGATTGATAGAAGCTGTTGAGATCCGACGCGACCGCTGAACGCTGGTCATGGATGTCTTGTTTTCGGTTTTCAATTTGACTGCGCAAGGAGTCTCTGATGCGAGCTTGATCTTCTTTTTTGACTATTAATGCCGCGACGTCAGCCCGCTTTGAGTCAACTTGACCAATCAACATTTCCAGCTGGCCACCGTCAATGGTCCCGTTTTGCTTTGCGAATTCTTTCTTACGCTTATTCACTACAGCGAGCATGTTCCGATACTCACTGTCCTTGCTCAACAGATCATTAAAAAGCTCCACGTAATGACGTCGGTCTGCACTTTGTTCTCCGAACAAAATGCCTAGGATGTCGCCTTGTGCTGAGGCATCCCAAACCAAACTTCTGCGATCCTCTAAAAAGAAAACTACATAACGGAGCAAAAAGACGAAGTCATCAAAAGACGACAGGCCAGCAGCTTGAAAAATCTGTGTTTGATACGTAGCTTCCAGGTCTGATGCACGAGCCGTTGGCCAGGATTGTTGATCAACTGTGAGGCTAAGGATGTCCAGATTCGCTAGTGAACGCTTGACTTCAAAATAACGTTCACCAACATGAAACCAGACAGTTGCAGTCGCGTCCACTGCATCATCTGGAACTCTGCGGCGAAACCAAAGTCGATCAGCAGGAACTAGACGCCGTTTCTTTTCCCCAAGCTCTTCGCCACTAGGCAAATCGAACGGCCCGGTAAGTGAGCGCAGCAGAATGTTTAGCAAAGTGGTTTTGCCCAGACCATTTATGCCGACAATAATGTTGACACCGGGCAAGAATGAATGATCCAGACCGGGCAAGTCAGGTGTCCCGACATATAGACGGTAATTCTGTACGGATACCCGATCAAGTACTGGAAAATTAACCATTTGACATCCCTTCAAACTTGATGGTGTGGCACGTACTCGGGTCCACCCATGGCATACGTGCAGGCGGCGATGTAAGGTACGAAACTTCTTGCGCTTGGTGCCTGTAATGTCGCAAAGGTTGTGCGCTAAAAGCATTGCGTTCGGATCGAGAATGAATGCTGTCAAACGCCGATGTACCAATCGCCAGAATCAATGTCGCCATGGATGCAATGCCGCCTTCGTGAGCCCACCGGGTCAAGCGCCCGGTGTGGGGTCGGCTTCATCATAGCCACAATAAAAACGGTTTTTTTATTGCCTATGAAAAGTAAGAGTGCGCCCGCCCGGCGTCGGCCTGCGAGCGCCAGCGGGCCAGGGCGGCGGCGGTGGGGTACCAGCGGGCCCGCCCACACCTCAATAGCCCTTTGGCCCCTGCCGAGTTGAAAAACAGAATCTAAACACTTTGCCCAAGCCAGGCCCTTTCTAGGATTACATTCACCGGCGGCATTTCGAAATACCAATAAGGAGCATTGTTTTGAAATTCAAAAAATTTTTACTGGGTAGCGCGTTGGTATTGGGCTTTGCAGGGGTGGGCGGCTGGCTCAGCCTGGACAAGGAAACCCGTGGGCTGCTGGCAACGGTGCCTACCAACCGCGATTTGTTGTTTTGGACCGAGCGGCAGCGCGATGCAGCATTCCGTGCGTTGGACCGCCTGCCCCTCTTGGCCAAGTCCCATGTGGTGCCCGCCGGTGGCACGCCATCGCCCCTGCCCACAGGCGCGCCACTGAAGTTGACCAGCGATTTGGACGCCTATCTGGCCGGTCAGCGCAGTGCAGCCTTGCTGGTGGTGCATGACGGCAAGTTGCGCTTGGAGCGCTATGGCCTTGGCTTTGACAGCTCCGGACGCTGGACCAGTTTTTCTGTCGCCAAATCGTTCACTTCGACCCTGGTGGGTGCCGCGTTGAAAGACGGTTTCATCAAAAGCCTGGACGACAAGGTCAGCCTCTACATCCCGGAACTCCAAGGCTCGGCCTATGACGAGGTAAGCGTGCGGCAGTTGCTGACCATGACCTCGGGCGTGAAGTGGAACGAAGACTATGACGACCCCAACTCCGACGTTGCCAAATTCAACAACCACAAGCCCGAAGCCGGCATGGAAGTGCTGGTGAGCTATATGCGCAAACTGCCGCGTGAGGTGCCAGCCGGCACCCGCTGGCTGTACAGCACCGGCGAGACCAATCTGGTGGGAACGCTAGTGCAACGCGCTACCCAAAAGCCCTTGGCAACTTATCTGGCAGAAAAGGTGTGGGGCCCCGTGGGCATGGAGCAGCAGGCGACTTGGCTGCTGAGCAA
>CANBQX010000003.1 GCA_947371775.1 Comamonadaceae bacterium | reverse complement strand
TCCACATGCTTGCGAGCTTTGGGATCAAATTTCTTGATCAACATTTTCTCGGGCATGGTTTTCTTGTTTTTGCTGGTCGTGTAGAAGTGACCGGTGCCGGCTGTCGATTCCAGCTTGATTTTTTCGCGTCCGCCTTTGGTTGCCATGGTGTGTTCCTTAAATATTAAGCCTGACCACGTGCGCGCAAATCGGCGAGCACCACATCAATACCTTTTTTGTCGATCAAACGCAGACCGGCGTTGGAAATGCGCAGGCGCACCCATGCGTTTTCTGATTCAACCCAGAAACGGCGGTATTGCAGGTTAGGAAGAAACCGGCGCTTGGTTTTGTTGTTGGCATGGGAAACATTGTTTCCGACCATCGGGCCTTTGCCCGTGACTTGACATACGCGTGCCATAAGGACACTCCGATACTGAAAAACGGCCATGGCATCTGCTTTACGCAGGCCAAAAGGCCTCACCTCGCCAAAAGAGTGGGTGACGGTAACCCATCTGCCCACTCCCCAACCAGAGGTCAGGAAGCAGCAAAGCCCACGATTATAGCCAATGATGGAGCTGCTTTTAGGCCAGTCGTGCGCGGTGCCGTGCAATTTCTGCCAGCACGCGCTGGGGCGCAGTGCCGCCCAGCGTGTTGCGGGCCGAGAGCGAGCCCTGCAGACTCAGGCATTCAAACACGTCCGCCTGCACCGCCGGGTTAAAAGTTTGAAGGGTTTCCAGTGGCACATCGGCCAAGTCCAGGCCCAGACCCTGGGCAGTTTTGACCGCGTGCGCCACCACTTCGTGGGCATCACGGAAGGGCAGGCCTTTTTTTACCAGGTAGTCTGCCAAGTCCGTGGCGGTCGCATAGCCGCGCCGGGCGGCGGCCTGCATCGTGCTGGCATTGACCGTGATGCCGCCCATCATTTCGGCAAAGATGCGCAGTGTGTCTTTGAGCGTATCGACAGTGTCGAACAGCGGCTCTTTGTCTTCCTGGTTGTCTTTGTTGTAGGCCAGCGGCTGGCCCTTCATCAGCGTGATCAGACCCATCAGGTGGCCCACGACGCGGCCGGTTTTGCCGCGCGCGAGCTCGGGTACATCGGGGTTTTTCTTCTGCGGCATGATGGAGGAGCCGGTGGTGAAACGGTCTGCCAGTTGGATAAAACTGAAGTTTTGGCTCATCCAAAGAATCAGTTCTTCACTCAGACGGCTCACATGCACCATGCAGATGCTGGCGGCAGCGGCAAACTCCATGGCGAAGTCACGGTCGCTCACCGCGTCCAGGCTGTTGTGGCAGACCTGTGCCAATCCATCTGAGTCCACCATGCCCAAGGTGCGGGCGACGCGCTCGCGGTCCAGCGGATAGCCGGTGCCCGCCAAAGCGGCGCTGCCCAGCGGCAGGCGGTTGGTGCGCCGACGCACGTCGGCCATGCGCTCGGCGTCGCGCGCAAACATTTCTACATAGGCCAGCAGGTGGTGCGCAAAGCTGACCGGTTGCGCCACTTGCAGGTGGGTGAAGCCGGGAAGAATGGTCTCGGTGTGGTCTGCCGCGGCGTCCACCATGGCTTTTTGCAGGGCTTGCAGCAATTCAATGATGAGGTCGATTTCACCGCGCAGCCATAGGCGCACGTCGGTGGCCACCTGGTCGTTTCTGGAGCGGCCGGTGTGCAGGCGCTTGCCGGCAATGCCCACCAGCTGGGTCAGGCGTGCCTCGATGTTCAGGTGCACGTCTTCTAAATCGAGCTTCCACTCAAACGCGCCAGAGTCAATTTCAGAATGGATTTGCGCCATGCCGCGCTGGATATCGGCCAGGTCTTGGGCGCTGATGATGCCCTGGTGGCCCAGCATCTCGGCGTGTGCCAGGCTGCCTGCGATGTCTGCCTGCCACAGCCGTTTGTCGAAAAAAACGCTGGAGGTGTAGCGCTTCACCAACTCGCTCATGGGTTCGGAAAACAGCGCCGACCAGGCCTGGGATTTTTTGTCGAGTTGGTTTGTCATGCGCCGATTTTATCGGGGCAGGGCGGCGCAGCTTTGGCGCCCGCCGCCCTTCGTCGCGGTTTAGCCGGTATTGCGCAGTCCGGCGGCAATGCCATTGATAGAAATATGGATGCCGCGCTGTACCCGCTCATCCGACTGGCCTGCACGGTAGCGGCACACCAGCTCCACCTGCAAATGGTGCAGCGGATCGATATAAGGGAAGCGGTGGCGGATAGAGCGCTGCAAGGCCGCGTTGTGTGCCAGGCGCTGCTTGTCGCCGGTGATCAGCGTCAGGGCTTGGGCCGTGCTGTGCCACTCGGCCTCCAGGGCCGCAAATATTTTCTTGCGCAGCCTTGCGTCGGGCACCAGCTCGGCATAGCGTGCGGCGAGCGCCAGATCGCTCTTGGCCATCACCATGTCCATATTGGACAAAAGGGTCTGGAAAAACGGCCACTGGCGCTCCATGCGGCGCAACAAGGCAGTGCGTTCTTTGACCTGCGCAGCGCTGTGCTCGCCGCCGTCGCCATGGACAAAGCGCTTCACCGCCGCGCCAAAACCAAGCCAGCCTGGCAATGCGAGGCGGCACTGGCCCCAGCTAAAACCCCAGGGGATAGCGCGCAAGTCTTCAATCGCCTGGGTGGCTTTGCGCGATGCGGGGCGCGAACCGATGTTGAGCTCGGCGATCTCGCGGATCGGCGTGGAGCTGAAAAAGTAGTCGGTAAAGCCCGGGGTTTCGTAGACCAGTTTGCGGTAAGCCTCCATGCTGAACTGCGAGAGTTGCGCCGCTGCCTGCAAAAACGCCGGCGTGGCGGCTTTGGTCGATTGCAGCAGCGTGGCCTCCAGCGTCGCCGCCACCAGCGTCTCCAGGTTGCGTCTACCGATTTCGGGGTTGGCGTACTTGGAGCCGATGACTTCACCCTGTTCGGTCAAACGGATCTGGCCGCGCACCGTGCCGGGCGGCTGCGCAAGAATCGCCTGGTAGCTGGGGCCGCCGCCGCGCCCCACCGTGCCGCCACGTCCGTGGAACATGCGCAGCTGGATAGGGTGCTGGGCCGATAGCGTGTCAAAGAGTTCCACCAACGCGATTTCGGCGCGGTAGAGCTCCCAGTTGCTGGTGAAGATGCCGCCATCTTTGTTGCTGTCGGAATAGCCCAGCATGATGTCCTGCTCGGCGCCGCTGTGTTGCACCAAGGCGGCCACGCCTGGCAGCGCGTAAAACTCCGCCATGATGGGCGCGGCGTTGCGCAGGTCTTCAATCGTTTCAAACAGCGGCACCACGATCAGGTCGCACACCGCCTGCCCATCCAGCGTGCCACGCAGCAGACCGGCTTCTTTTTGCAGGATCAGCACCTCCAGCAAGTCGCTCACCGATTCGGTGTGGCTGATGATGTAGTGGCGAATGGCTTCCCGCCCAAAGCGCTCGCGCATGACCTTGGCCATGTCAAAAATCGCCATTTCGCTTTGCGCGTGCTCGCTGTAGCTGGCACCCGCCACTTTCAGGGCGCGGGCATCGTTCAGCAGGCCCAGCAGCAGGGCGCGTTTGCGGTCTTCCTCCAAGGCGCTGTAGTCGGGCTCGAGCCGCGCGGTGCGCAGCAGCTCGGCGACCACGGCTTCGTGCTTGTCAGAGCTTTGGCGCAGGTCGACCGTGGCCAGATGGAAGCCGAACACTTCTACCGCGCGAATCAAGGGGTGCAGCCTTTGGCTGGTCAGGGCTTGGCCATGGTTGTGGATCAGCGAGCTCTCAATAGTGCGCAAATCCGCCACCAGCTCTTGCGCGCGCAGGTAGGGGTTTTGGGGCGGCACGGCATGGCGTGCCGCATCGGTGCCCGTCAGCGATTGCAAGGTGGCCGCCAGGCGCGCATAGGTGCCAATCAGCGCACGGCGGTAAGGCTCATCTTCTCGGTGGGGATTTTGGTCCGGGCTGCGCGCGGCCAGGGCTTGCATCTCGGAGCTGCAGTCGCACAGCATGGTGGAGATGGACAGTTCACCACCGAGCAAATGCACTTCGGTCAAATAGTGGCGCAGCGCCACCTCGCTTTGGCGGCGCAGCGCGTATTCCAGAGTGTGGGCGCTGACATTGGGGTTGCCGTCCCGGTCGCCGCCTATCCATTGGCCCATGCGCAAAAACGAATGCACCGGCAGTGCGCCCAGGTGCTGCTCCAGGTCGCCATAGAGCTTGGGGATTTCACGCAAAAACGTGGACTCGTAATAGCTCAGGGCGTTTTCTACCTCGTCTGCCACGGTGAGTTTGTTGTAGCGCAGCAAGCGTGTTTGCCACAGCTGGGCGACACGGGCACGAATGTGCGCGTCAATGGCTGCGAGCTCGCGCTGGGTCAGCGCATTGCGCGGTTGGGCCTCGCCCCGGTAGAGCACTTCGTCCCGCGCACTCAACAACTGCGCAATCGCACGCTCCGCGTCCAAAATACTTTTGCGCTGAACCTCGGTGGGGTGGGCGGTCAGTACCGGCGAAACAAAACTTTGAGCCAAGGATTGCGAAATGGCCTGCGGTGTGATGCCTGCCCAGCGCAGCCGCGACACGGCCACGTCAATACTGCCCTCTTGCGAGTCGCCCGCCCGCTCGTGGACGGCACGGCGACGGATGTGGTGGCGGTCCTCGGCCAGGTTGGCCAGGTGGCTGAAATAGGTGAAGGCGCGAATAACGCTGACCGTTTGGTCTGCGCTCAGGCCCTTGAGCAGCTTCTTCAAGGCCTTGTCGGCCTCTGGGTCGGCGTCACGTCTAAAGGCAACCGACAGTGTGCGGATTCGCTCGACCAGCGCGAATGCGGCCTCACCATCTTGCTCGCGAATCACGTCTCCCAGCATGCGCCCCAGCAGCCGGATGTCTTCGACCAAAGGGCGCTCGCTGTTTTTAGAGTGCTTGGGCGGTATGGTTTTGGCAGCGGTTTTCATGGGGCGCTCTGGATCCGTAGGGGGGGTGTCAAAGGTCATGCTAGCATCCAATAAAGCCTCTGGCTCTCTCAAAATTACCAATAGCGAACAACTTTGCAACACTTCACCATAGCCACCCGCGAGAGCCGTTTGGCGCTTTGGCAAGCCCACCATGTGCAGTCCTTGCTACAGGCCCAAGGCCACCAGGTGAGCCTGTTGGGCATGACCACCAAGGGCGACCAAATTTTGGACCGGTCTTTGAGCAAAGTGGGCGGCAAAGGCTTGTTTGTCAAAGAGCTGGAAACCGCCTTGGAGGAGGGCCGCGCCGATTTGGCAGTGCATTCACTCAAAGACGTTCCCATGGAGCTGCCCGCAGGGTTTGCCTTGGCCTGCGTCATGGAGCGCGAAGACCCGCGCGACGCCTGGGTGTCTGCCCGCTACCCGAAGTTTGCCGATCTGCCGCAGGGTGCTGTGGTGGGTACCTCCAGCCTGCGCCGTGTGGCACTGCTGCGCGCAATGCGCCCGGATTTGCGGATTGAGCCTCTGCGCGGCAACCTCGATACCCGTTTGAAAAAGCTCGACGAGGGCCTGTACGACGGTATCGTGCTCGCGGCGGCAGGACTCAAGCGCTTGGAGTTGGGTTCCCGGATCGCGCAGGTGTTCGAGCCCCATGTGATGCTGCCCGCAGCCGGGCAGGGCGCGCTGGGTATTGAAATTCCCGAGAGCCGCCATGACGTGGCACAGGTGCTGGCTTCGCTGGTGCATTGGCCCACCTTTCTTGCCGTATCGGCCGAGCGCGCAGTGAGCCGGGTGATGGGCGGCAGCTGTTCCATGCCATTGGCAGCGCATGCGCGCTTTGCCGGAGATGTCTTGCAACTCCACGCTGCCTGGGGCGACCCTGAGGGCGTGAATCCCTTGGTGCAAGTCAGCGGCCAAGCCGCGGTGGCTGATCTGGCATCGGCTCTGCGTTTGGGTGAAAAAGTGGCCCAAGAACTGCAAGCTGCCGTCGCCGCGCAAAGCGCTTCACGCTCGTAGCCGCCTGCCTTGCCCCCCGTGCCCCGCGCCATCGTGACCCGTCCTGCCACAGAGGGGCAGGTCTGGGTCGAAAACCTGCGCGCTTTTGGAGTCGATGCGGTGTCTCTGCCGCTGATCACCATCCACCCCGTTGCGGACAAGGCGGCCTTGGTGCACGCGTGGGCCCAGCTTGATCGCTATGACGCCGTCATGTTCGTCAGCGGCAATGCAGTCAGCCATTTTTTCGCACAGCAAGCGGCCCAAAGTGCCAACACTTGGCGTCCATCGCTGCGGGCCTGGGTTACCGGGCCTGGCAGCCAAAGCGTGCTGCAGGCCTGCGGTGTGCAGCGCACACGCATCGATGCGCCTGGCATAGCCGACGCCCAATTTGACTCCGAGGCGCTGTGGCGCGTGGTGCGACCCCAGGTCGAGTCCGGAACACGGGTGCTGATCGTTCGGGGGCGTGCGGCCAGCAGGACGCCACCAATGCCTTCAGTGTCGGGCACAGGTCGGGATTGGCTGGCGCAGCAGATCGAGGCGGCGGGCGGTGGGGCGGACTTTGTCGTGGCCTACGAGCGGCGTGCACCCGTTTGGGGTGCTGCCGAGCTGGACCGGGTTGCACAAGCGGCTTGCGATGGTTCGGTGTGGATATTGAGCAGCGCCGAGGGTCTGTCCTACCTGCTGGACGCTGCGCCTGGGCAGGGCTGGGAACATGCCAAGGCGCTTGCGACCCATCCGCGCATTGCCGCTGCAGCGCGCCAGGCGGGATTTGGCTGGGTGCACGAGACGCGCCCGGTGCTGGCGGACCTGGTGGCGTCTATAGAATCCCGAGCATGACTACCGCCCCCGCTGACGCCTCTGATACCCGCCCCGAACCTGCAGTTGTACCCGAGCGCCCGTCGGCAGGCAGCTGGTTGGTGTATGGCACGGCCCTCCTTGCAGTGCTGGCTTTGGTGGTGGGTGTGCTGGTGTGGCAAAAAGTCAGCTCCATGCAAGAGCAGCTCGCACGGCAAAGTGGCGACGCGATAGGACAGGCTGCTGAGGCAAAAAGCAGCGCCCGCCAAGCGCAAGACCTTGCGCTGGAAACAGCCGCCAAGTTGGCCGTGAGTGACGCCAAACTCGCCGAAGTGGCCTTGCAGCGCACCCAGGTTGAGGAACTGATTCAAAGCCTGTCGCGCTCGCGGGACGAAAACCTGGTGGCTGACATTGACTCGGCCATCCGCCTGGCGCAACAACAGGCCCAATTCACCGGCAGCGTAGACCCCATGCTCTCGGCGCTCAAGTCCGCAGACGCACGGCTGGCCCGCACCGCGCAACCCCGCTTGGCACCCTTGCAGCGCGCAATTGCCCGCGACGTAGCGCGCATTCAGGCCACGCCTTTGTCAGACACGCCCACGCTGTTGCTGCAGCTCGATGAGCTGGCGCTGCTGGCCGACGATTTTCCCCTTGCCAATGCGGTGGGCTTGGCCCGCCCGCCAGAGACCTTGGCGCGCAAGCCGCAGGAGGCGATTTCGCTGTGGTGGTTGCGCATATGGGCCCAGGTGCAGGCCGACGTGAAAGACCTGGTGCGTGTGAGCAAAATCTCCGAGCCCGAGGCCGCACTGCTCTCGCCCGAGCAATCCTTTTTCTTGCGTGAGAACTTCAAGCTGCGCATCCTGAATGCCCGCTTGGGACTGTTGGCCCGCCAGATTGAGCCCGCGCGCGCTGATTTGGCCACGGCCGCTTCGGTTCTGAGTCGCTACTTTGCGCCCGAGTCGCGCAAGACGCAGACCGCCGCTGCTTTGTTGCAGCAGGTGCAGACGCGCATGCGCACGCTGGAGCTGCCCCGCGTGGACGAAACGCTGGCAGCTTTGTCCACTGCTGCGGCGGGGCGCTGAGCGATGCGCGCCGTTTTTTGGCTCATGGCACTCTTTGGCGTGGCCGCGGCCAGCGCTTTGTTCGCCGCCGGCAACCCAGGCACCGTGACCTTGTTTTGGCCCCCGTACCGCATTGATGTCTCCTTGAATTTGGTGCTTTTGGTGCTGGCCGGTGCCTTTGTGCTATTGCATGTGGCGCTGCGCGGGTTTGCGGCGTTTGCCAGCATCCCCGCACAAGCCCGGCGTTGGCGTATTCAGCACCGCGAGCGGCTGGTGCATGCCGCCATGGTCGATGCGCTGGTGCACCTGGTGGCGGGGCGGTTTGTACGCTCGCGCAAAGCGGCTGAACATGCTCTGGCACTGCAAGTAGGGCCGGATCCGGAAGAGGACTCCGTGCGACGCAACCTGCGTCTGCAAGCCATGCTCCATTTGCTCGCAGCAGAAAGTGCGCACGCCTTGCAAGACCGCGCAGTGCGCGACAGCCATTTCCACCAAGCCAGCCAGGCCTTGAGTGACCCTGCTGTGACCGATACGCAAGACGGCTTTCATTTGCGGGCCGCCCGCTGGGCGCTGGACGACCATGACGCCGACGCCGCCATGCAGTGGCTGGATCGTTTGCCGCAAGGCGCAGCCCGACGCACGGTGGCATTGCGCCTGCGCTTTCGGGTGGCACGCCTGCAGGGCAAGACGGCGCTGGCGCTGGAAACCGTGCGCTTGCTGGTCAAACACAAGGCGATGGCCAAGGGCTCGGGCGAAAGTATCTCGCGCGCATTGGCGATGGAGCTGCTGTTTGCCGCCAAAGACCCATCGCAGCTTTTGCAGGCCTGGGGTCAGCTCGACGCCAACGAGCGCGGCATGACCGATGTGGCCCTGGCCGCTGCCCGCCACTGGCTGGCCCTGGGTGCGGACGCCGCGCAGTCGCGCGCATGGCTCCTGCCGGTATGGGAGCGCATGGTGCGCCAAGCGAATGCATTGACCCACGGCCAGCGCCGCCAGTTGGTACGAACCATCGAATCAGGCTTTAGCCAGCAAGACGGCACGCCCGACACTGCCTGGCTCTCTCGCATCGAGTCGGCCCAAATGGCGGCACCGCGCGATGCTTTGCTGCAGTACCTGGCGGGTGTGATGTGCGCGCGCCTGGGCCTGTGGGGCAAAGCCCAGCACCTGTTTCGCCAGTCTGTGGCCCTTACCACCGACTTGGAACTTCAGCGCGACGCGCAACGCGCGCTTGATGCGGTAGTGCAGCGCAGGGAATAAAAAAAAGGGCACCGAGGTGCCCTTTTTTTATGCGCCGCTGGGTAGCGGCACATGCTCTGATTACTCACCCATCGGCAGTTTCATCTGTGCCAAATCGCGCTTGGTTTCGACCAAGACCAGGGGGCCTGCATCGATTGCCACAGGCGCGGGGCGCTCACGGGGGGGGTGCACCACAGGCACTTCAGCTGCGATAGCGGCTTGCACCGCCGCAATGCGCGCGGGATCCGAATTCACCCACTGCAGACCCGAGCTTTGCGCCACGGTTTGCAGCTCGTCCAAAGGCAGGGCAAAGTCGCTGACTTTGGGCATGCTGGCCGATGCCGGTGCAGGGCTCGCCGCCGCCACCGGGGTGGATGCCACGGGTGAAACAGCCGGTGCAACCGGTGCAGCAGGTGCAACTGGTGTAAGCATTGCCAATGGCGCTACAGCCACAGGGTCGTCCGCGCGAGGTGCCGCAGGGCTGGGCGCTTGCTCTTGTGCCTCGGCGACCACGGGTGCAGGCGCTGCAGCGGGCTGGGTGAAGTAAGACGCCCGAACCACGTGTTCGACTTCCGGCTCGCCGTCGCCTTGGACGTTGGCAGCTTGGCTGGATGCCTCGCTGCGCTCGTTGCGCGCGCCACGCTCGCCACGGTCACGACCATAGCGGTCGCGCGAACGGCGTTGGCCGGGTTCGCGGCCTTCGTTGCTGTCGTTACCGTCCACCGTGTTTGACGGCTCTTGCCCTTCAACGGGAGTGTTGCCTTCGACTGCACCATCTTCGGTGCGGGGGCCACGGTCATTGCGACGGCCACGTCCGCCACGCGAACGGCCTTCGCGGGGTTCACGGGGTTCGCGTTCAGCGTTGGCGCCTTCCGCACCCACAGAGACATTTGCGTCACCGGACTCGTTGCGCTCGGCACCGCGTTCGCCGCCACGGCCACGGCCGCCGCGTTCACCGCGCTCGGTGCGGGGTGCGCGTTCCTGGCGGGGCGCGTCAGCGTCCAGCGACACGTTGACTGCGTCCAACTCAGCCGCCATGGGCTTGCCGTCTTGGTCAAAGCGTTCGCGCTGTGCGCCGCGCTCACCATTGCGGCCACGGCCGCCGCGGCCGCCGCGCTCACCACGTTCACCATTGCGTCCTTCGCCACGGCCTTCGGAGCGCGATTCACCACGTCCGGACTCGTTGCGCGGGCCACGGCCTTCGCCGCCACGTCCACCACGTCCGCCGTCACGGCCGCCTTCGCGGTTGCCACGGCCATCGCGGCGTTCTTCCGTCTTGGCCGGTGTTGCCGCAGGAGCCGCTTTGGGTGCCGGCGCAGGAGAGGCGAACAGCCCCTTGATCCAACCCAGCAGTCCGCCAGACGCAGGCGCAGCAGCCACCGGTGCAGCCACTTTGGCCGCAACCGGTGCGGCCGGCGCCACGGGTGCTTTGACAGGCGCGACCGGTGCCGGTGCATCCGGCAGCACGCCTTTGATCACAGGGGTTTGCTTGTTGGTGGGTTCTTGCGAACGGCGTGTCACGCCGGTGGCCTCTTCCATGTCGTCGGCCATTTTGTAGCTGGCTTCGATGTGGTCCAGGCGCGGGTCATCGTGCTTGAGGCGCTCGAGTTTGTAGTTGGGAGTTTCCAGCGTTTTGTTGGGAACCATCAGCACGTTGATGCGCTGCTTGAGTTCGATTTTGGCGATCTCGGTGCGCTTTTCGTTCAAGAGGAACGAGGCCACGTCCACCGGCACCTGGCACAGCACCGAGGCGGTGTTGTCTTTCAGGGATTCTTCTTGAATGATCCGCAGAATCTGCAGCGCCGAGCTTTCCGTGTCGCGGATGTGGCCGGAACCACCGCAGCGCGGGCAGGGAATGGAAGCACCTTCGCTGAGCGCAGGGCGCAGGCGCTGGCGGCTCATTTCCATCAGGCCGAATTTGCTGATGGTGCCGAACTGCACGCGGGCACGGTCCTGGCGCAGCGCGTCGCGCAAGCGGCTTTCCACTTCGCGGCGGTTGCGGCTTTCTTCCATGTCGATAAAGTCGATCACGATCAGGCCGCCCAAGTCACGCAAGCGCATTTGGCGTGCCACTTCGTCGGCGGCTTCCAAATTGGTGCGGGTGGCGGTTTCTTCGATGTCGCCGCCTTTGATCGCGCGTGCCGAGTTCACGTCCACCGACACCAGTGCTTCGGTATGGTCAATCACGATGGCGCCGCCGGAGGGCAATTGCACCGTGCGCGCATAGGCCGATTCGATTTGGTGCTCAATCTGGAAGCGGCTGAACAGGGGCGCGTCGTCGCGGTAGCGTTTCACACGGGCGGCGTGTTCTGGCATCACATGGGCCATGAACTGCTGGGCCTGCTCGTACACGTCGTCGGTGTCGATCAGGATGTCGCCGATGTCGTGGTTGAAGTAGTCACGGATGGCGCGGATCACCAGGCTGGATTCCTGGTAAATCAGGTACGCACCTTTGCCGCCTTTGGAAGCACCGTCAATGGCGTTCCAGAGCTTGAGCAGGTAATTCAAGTCCCACTGCAATTCGGGTGCGCTGCGGCCGATACCGGCAGTGCGCGCGATGATGGACATGCCGTTGGGGTATTCCAACTGGTCCAAGGCTTCTTTGAGGTCGGCGCGGTCGTCGCCCTCAATGCGGCGGCTCACGCCACCGCCACGGGGGTTGTTGGGCATCAGCACCACATAGCGTCCAGCCAAGGACACGAAGGTGGTGAGCGCAGCGCCTTTGTTGCCGCGCTCTTCTTTTTCCACTTGCACCAGCAGTTCCTGGCCTTCGCGAATCGCGTCCTGGATGCGCGCGTTGTTCACGGCCACGCCTTGCTGGAAGTACTGCTTGGAGATTTCCTTGAAGGGCAGGAAGCCGTGGCGGTCTTCACCGTAGTCCACAAAGCAGGCCTCCAACGAAGGCTCGACGCGGGTGACGACGGCCTTGTAAATATTGCCCTTGCGCTGTTCGCGCCCTTCGATTTCGATTTCGTAGTCGAGGAGTTTTTGTCCGTCGACGATGGCCAAGCGGCGTTCTTCTGCCTGGGTGGCGTTGATTAGCATCCGTTTCATGGAGTGCATCCTTTTCAGTTGTCATCTGCCCAAAATGGGCCAACGATGCCTGAACCGAAAAACTGAACTGAGGAGGAATTGCCGGAGAACTTCAGTTCACACAGGGTGACGAAGCGTAGGCGCAGGGATGTTGACGAGCGGGTGGACAGGGGTTGATGCAGCGCCGTGGGCAGCAATGTCTGCCCCACGGTCGGCTGGGATGGCCTTAAACGTGCCAACAAACTCAGCGCAGACGCTGGGCAGGCACACCATTTTCAAGGGCTTCAACACAAATCTCTCGTTTCATTCCATTCCAAGACCGGATAGGTCTGGGAATTTGGGGTATTCCGTATCAGGGGTTCAATCTTCAGGCTTGACCGTGTTGTGTGCTGGCCATCGCCCGCAACTGGCGGGTGATTTGCAAGCAATGCAGCAAGGCGGCATCGACCGGCTAGCGAGGCTTTGGGCAGGGGGTGGACTAAACTCCAACCAAATCAACCACTTACAGCAAATCGCTAGTGAAACACATTATAGAGGCCAAAGTAACTGCCCCCGCCGCCGATTCTCCGGGTGCGGCAGCAGTGGCCGTTCAGTGGCTCACGGTGGACGAAGGCGGCAGCGACCAGCGTCTGGACAATTTCCTGATGCGCCACCTCAAAGGTGTACCCAAAACCCACGTCTACCGCATCATCCGCAGTGGCGAGGTGCGGGTCAACAAGGGCAGGGCCAGCGCCGACACCCGACTGCAAGAGGGCGATGTGCTGCGCCTGCCGCCGGTGCGGGTGTCTGAGCGCGCCGCCGACAAAGCCCAAGCGATGGCCGATGCGGTCTCTCAGCACGTGCCGGCCAAGAATTTTGCCGTTTTGTTTGAAGACGCCCATTTTTTGGCCATCGACAAACCCGCGGGTGTGGCAGTGCATGGCGGCTCGGGGGTGAGCTTTGGCGTGATTGAGCAGCTGCGCATGGCGCGCCCGCAGGCACCTTTTTTGGAGTTGGTACACCGCCTTGACCGCGAAACCAGCGGCATTTTGCTGATTGCCAAAAAGCGCAGCGCGCTCAAACACCTACAAGCCCAGTTCCGCGACCGGGGCACCGGCAAGACCTACCTTGCGCTGGTACGGGGCCACTGGCCCCAAAACAAGAAAGTGCTCGACAAGCCTTTGCATAAATTTTTGTTGGATGTTGAAGGCGGCAAAGGGGAGGGGGAGCGCCGGGTCAAGGTGGTCTCCAAAGACGACCCGGACGGCATGCCCTCTCTCACGCTGGTGAAAGTCAATGCGGTGACGCCCAGAGACGCAGCGCAGGCGTATTCCCTGCTCGAAGTCACCATCAAAACCGGCCGCACCCACCAAATCCGGGTGCATTTGGCGTCCGAGGGCTTGCCCATTGCGGGCGACGACAAATACGGCGACTTTGCCCACAACAAGGCGCTGGCCCGTGCGCCTGGCGGCCAGGCCTTGAAGCGCATGTTTTTGCATGCCTGGCGTTTGCAATGCGACCATCCGGCCACCGGCGAACGGTTGACGCTGTCAGCGCCGTTGGCGCCAGAGCTCGCAGCTTTTCTTTCTCACATCCTCCCCACGACCGCCTTGCCATGAACTCGACTTCTGCACCACAGCGCTCGCGCCGCTTTGATTTGATTGCCTTTGACTGGGACGGCACCTTGTTCGATTCCACCGCCATCATCGCCCGCTGCATTCAGTTGGCGGTGGGCGACGCGGGCGGAACCGTGCCCAGCGACGAAGACGCGTCTTATGTGATCGGACTGGGCTTGATGCAGGCCCTGGCCCACGCTGCGCCCGACGTGCCCAAAGAAAAATACCCGCTGCTTGGCGAGCGCTACAAGCATCACTATTCACTGCACCAAAACGACATCACCCTGTTCCCCGGGGTGCTGGCGATGCTGGACGATTTGCGCGACCGCCAGCATTTCTTGACCGTGGCCACCGGCAAAAGCCGCTGGGGCTTGAACCAGGCGCTGGGCGATGTGAAGCTCAAAAACGTGTTCCATGCCTCGCGCACCGCCGACGAGACCGCAGGAAAACCCGACGCCCGCATGCTCTTTGAGCTGATGGCCGAGCTGGGAGTGCCGCCCGAGCGCACGCTCATGGTGGGGGACACCACGCACGATTTGCAAATGGCACTCAACGCCGGTTGCGCCTCGGTGGGGGTGAGCTATGGCGCGCACGGTGTGGGCGCCTTGCAGGCTTTGAATCCCCTGTTTGTGGCGCATTCGGCGACGCAGCTGCACCAATGGATGCAAGAGAACGCCTAAGGTCTGAAGGTGAACACTGCATTTCAACGCATTGCCTTGTGCAACTCCGGTGATTTGGTCGATGGCGGCCTGGCCGTGCCCTTTGACGTGGTCTACCAGGGCCTGAGCTGTTGGGCCTTTGTCATTCGCTTTGAAGGTCAGGTGCATGCTTACCTGAACCGCTGCGCCCACGTGGCGATGGAGATGGATTACCAGCCCAATCGATTTTTTGATGACAGTGGGCGTTGGATTATTTGTGCCACCCACGGCGCGCTGTACGAGCCCGCCACCGGACGTTGTATGGCAGGGCCCTGTCGCCATGCCTTGGTCAAAATTGACCTGAGTGAAGATGGTGGCGTGGTGCACTGGCATACTGGCCCACAACTTCAGCCGATTGCTTTTTAATATGAACGATTCAGAGCCCTCTCTCGAACCCCACGGCGCTGCGCCCGCTTCTGCAGCACCCGCACCCCACCTTGAGGGGGAGTCGCCGCGCGTGCACTGGGAGCGTTCGGCGATCGAAGAATGGATGAAAGCGACGCTCAAAGAGCAACGTACCGCACGTCGCTGGAAGTACGGCATGCGGCTGGCCTGGCTCGTGTTCCTGGCCGCGCTGGTGTGGTTGGGAGTGGACAAAGGCGGTGTGCAAAACACAGGCACCAGCCATCCCCACACCGCCGTCGTCGAAATCAAAGGCGAGATTGCCTCCGGTGGCGAAGCCAGTGCCGAGCTGATCGTCTCGTCCATGCGCAGCGCATTTGAAGACGATGGTGCCCAGGCCGTGGTGTTGCTCGTCAACTCGCCCGGCGGTAGTCCGGTGCAGGCCGGCATCATTAACGATGAAATTCACCGCATGAAGCTTTTGCACAAAAAGCCGGTCTACGTGGTGGTGGAGGAAACCTGCGCCTCAGCCGCTTATTACATCGCTGTGGCCGCCGACCAAATTTTTGTCGACAAGGCCAGTGTGGTGGGCAGCATTGGCGTGTTGATGGACGGGTTCGGTTTCACGGGGCTCATGGAAAAATTGGGTGTGGAGCGGCGTCTCATGACGGCCGGGCAAAACAAAGGATTTCTGGACCCGTTCAGCCCGCAAACCGAAAAGCAACGTGAGTTTGCGCAGGCCATGCTGAACCAAATTCACCAGCAGTTCATCGCCGCTGTGAAAGCGGGGCGGGGCGATCGCTTGAAAGAAACCCCAGAGACCTTTAGCGGTTTGTTTTGGACGGGTGACCAGGCGGTCCAAATGGGTTTGGCCGACCACCTGGGCAATCTGGACTATGTGGCGCGCGAAATCGTCAAAGCGCCTGACATCGTGGACTACACCCGCCGCGAAAATGTGGCCGAACGGCTGGTCAAGCGCTTTGGCGCGTCCATGGGCGAGTCCATGGCGCGCGCCATGCACACCGCGCCCGTGCTGCGTTAAGCCCCAATCGCAAACACCGTGGGCGTGGCGTTGTCCAACGCCCAGCCCTTGGTCTTCCACGTCTTGATGTCGCCGCTGTAATGTGTGGCGCTGGGTAGCGTCAGGCCGCTGGAAGTCGCAAGGCGCGTGCTGGCTTGCAGTGTCTGCAGCAAAGTTGCCAGCAAGGCCTGGTTGCGGTAGGGCGTCTCAATAAAGAGCTGGGTTTGCTGGGTTTGCTGGGCCAGTTTCTCCAGGGCTTTCAGGCGCAGGGCCCGTTCCGCTGGCTGGCTGGGCACATACCCGACAAATGCAAAGTTCTGTCCGTTCAGGCCGCTGGCGGCCAAAGCCAGCAACAAGGACACAGGTCCGACTAGCGGTACGACTTGGATTCCCAGCAGGTGGGCGGCGCGCACCACCGAGGAACCGGGATCGGCCACGGCGGGCATGCCCGCTTCACTCACCAGACCCACGTCGTGGCCCTGGAGGGCAGTGGCCAGCAGGGGGCGGGCGTCAAAGCTGCCTTGGTGGTCGCCCTTTTTATGGATCTCCCGGGGGAGTTCGGTCAAGGTTTGGGCCTGAATGGGCGCTGCCAGGGGCAGGACTTCGCCCACGCGCTTGAGGTAAGCCCGCGTGGATTTCGCGTTTTCACACACCCAATATTGCAGTGATGCCGTGACTCGCAATGTCTCCATTGGCATGGACTCTTGCAGGGGACTTTGCAGCGCGCAGCCGAAATCCAGCGGTGCCGGAACCAGGTACAGGCGACCGGCGGCGTTCACAAGCCGCCCAACAGTGGCACGCCCGCTGCGCGGAGCATGGCGCTCAGACGGATCAATGGCAATCCGACCAGGGCGGTGGGGTCGTCGTTGGCAATGCTTTCCAGCAAGGCGATGCCCAGGCCTTCGCTTTTGGCGCTGCCTGCACAGTCATAGGGCTGCTCGGTGCGCAGGTAGTAGTCAATCTCGGCGTCCGACAGCTGGCGGTACTTCACAACCACCGGCACCAGGGTTTGGCTTTCAAACCCGGTGGCGCGGCAGACCACGGCCATGGCAGTTTGAAACACCACGGTATGGCCACGCATGCTTTGCAGCTGTGCGGTGGCGCGCGCATGGTCGCCGGGCTTGCCCAGGCTTGCGCCGTGGAGGTCGGCTACCTGGTCGCAGCCAATCACCACGCTGTCCGGGAACTGTTGCGCTACCGCATACGCTTTGGCCAAGGCCAGGCGGCTGGCAAGGGCAGAGGGAGCCTCGCCTGGCAGCGGGGTCTCATCGATGCCGGGAGATTGCACGGTAAACGGAAGTCCAAGGCGCTCCAGCAGTTGGCGGCGGTAGGCGGAGCTGGAGCCCAGTACCAGGGGGCGCGAAAGTTGGTTTTGCATGCGGTGATTCTCTTACACTGGCGCGATGAAGCCGACCTTGAACCCGCGCAAACTCTCTGTCCTGAGTTTCGCCAAATCCGAATCCAATCTGGACGGCACCGAGCCGCTCGCCCATTTCGAGCGCTTGCAAGACTTTCAGCAGGCCGACATCCCCGCTGCACAGGTGCAATTTCATGCCCATGGCGAGATGCGTGCTGCGGCAGAGGGCGGGTCGGCTCCTTGGTTGCAACTGTCAGCCGGCACCCGGCTCACGTTGGTGTGTCAACGATGTTTGGCACCGGTGGAACAGGAGGTGACTTTTGCGCGGGACTTCCGCTTTGTGGCCTCGGAGGCCCAAGCCGAGCTCGAGGACGAAGAGTCTGAAGAAGACGTGCTGGCGCTGAGTGCTGAGTTTGACCTGCTGGAACTGGTGGAAGACGAGCTTTTGATGGCACTGCCCGCATCGCCCAAGCACGAGGTATGCCCCCAGGCAGTGAAATTGCAGGTGGCGGATGCTGATTTTCAAGAGGCCGAGGACAAACCCAATCCGTTTGCCGCCTTGGTGGGCTTGAAGCTTCCGAAGGGCTAGCGCAAAGGTGGCGTACCAAGGCTGGCCAGACAGCCTCGCCTTGGGCTATAATCTAAGGCTTACCGCGCGGCCCAGAATGCCAGTGCGTTCTCACCAACCGACTGTGGCGCGCCTTGCGCGGTACATTTTGACCAGGAGCCAACCATGGCAGTTCAGCAAAACAAGAAATCTCCTTCCAAGCGCGGCATGCACCGCTCGCACAACGCATTGGTCGTCCCCGGCATCGCTGTGGAACCCACCACCGGTGAAATCCACCTGCGCCACCACATCAGCCCCACCGGTTTCTACCGTGGCCGCAAGGTGCTCAAGACCAAGTCTGAAGCTTAATTCGCTTACAGGCGAAAAGCCCGAAGCTGCATCCCGTGTAGCGTCGGGCTTTTTTCTTTTCTGAGCGTGCTTTTTCCCCTGAAAACTCCGGCGCAAGCCACTCTCGCATGATCACCATCGCGGTCGATTGCATGGGAGGCGACCATGGCGTGTCGGTCACCTTGCCGGCCTGCCGTCAATTTTTGGACGCGCGTCCAGACGCAGCCCTGGTTTTGGTCGGCTTGCCGGAGGCCTTGCGCGGTTTTTCTCATCCGAGAGCCACGTTGTTGGCCGCCAGCGAAGTCGTCACCATGGACGACCCGCTCGAAGTAGCGCTGCGCAAGAAAAAAGACTCGTCCATGCGCGTTGCCGTGCAGCAGGTCAAAGAGGGCGCGGCGCAGGCCGCTGTGTCGGCGGGTAACACGGGCGCCTTGATGGCGATTGCCCGTTACGTGCTCAAAACCCTAGACGGCATCGAGCGTCCTGCTTTGTCGGGTCAGATTCCCAATGCTTTGGGCGGTGCTACGACAGTGCTGGACCTGGGTGCCAATGTCGATTGCTCTGCTTTGCAGTTGCTTCAATTTGCCGTGATGGGTTCTGCGCTGGTGTCGGTCACCAGCAACAAGACGCAGCCCAGCGTGGGATTGCTCAATATTGGCTCCGAAATCATCAAGGGCAACGAAACCATCAAAGCGGCGGGCGACCTGATGCGTGCCGCCGCCAATGCGGGTGATCTGCACTTTTTCGGCAATGTGGAAGGCAACGATATCTTCAAAGGCACCGTGGATTTGGTGGTTTGCGACGGTTTTGTGGGCAACGTCATGCTCAAGTCGGGCGAAGGCTTGGCCAGCATGATTGTGGGCTTCTTGAAAGCCGACTTTTCCAAAAACATATTCACTAAATTGGCAGCCCTTGTCGCTTATCCGGTGCTTTCTTCTTTGAAACGCCGCATTGATCCGGGGCGCCACAATGGGGCCGCGCTGCTCGGTTTGCGCGGCGTGGTTATCAAAAGCCATGGGTCTGCCGATACCGCGGCTTTCGCCAACGCATTGCTGCGCGCGTATGATGCCGTCGATAACCACTTGTTGGAACGCTTACAAACGCGACTCGCGCACGCAGCCCCGCTCCTAGCAGGTGTGCACACCGATACCGACAAAGCCGCATCCTCCCTCTCATGAGCAGATATTCGCGCATCACAGGCACCGGAAGTTACCTTCCCCCCCATAAAGTCACCAATGCCGATCTGGTCAGCCAGCTCGCAGCAAAGGGCATAGAAACCTCCAATGAGTGGATTGTCGAGCGCAGCGGCATAGGCGCGCGGCATTTTGCCGCCGAGGGCGTTTTCAGCAGCGATCTCGGGCTCGAGGCAGCGAAAAATGCCTTGCAAGCCGCGGGTCGTACAGCGCAGGATGTAGATCTGATCATCGTCGCGACCTCCACACCGGACATGGTGTTCCCCTCTACGGCCTGCATCTTGCAGGGCAAGCTGGGCGTGCCAGGCGGCGCAGCATTTGACGTGCAAGCCGTGTGCAGCGGGTTCGTGTATGCGCTGACTGTGGCCGATGCATTGATCAAGGCCGGCAGCGCACGCTGCGCGCTGGTGATTGGCGCCGAGATTTTTTCCCGTATTCTGGATTTCAAGGATCGCGGGACCTGTGTGCTGTTCGGCGATGGCGCGGGCGCCGTGGTGCTCGAAGCCTCTGAGACTCCCGGCATCTTGTCGAGCGACCTGCACGCGGATGGCAAACATGTGGATTTATTGTGCGTTCCTGGCCATGTGAGCGGCGGCGCGATTGCGGGCGTCCCATTGTTGAAGATGGAAGGACAGGCGGTCTTCAAACTCGCCGTGGGAGTGCTGGAAAGCGCAGCGCGTGCCGTGCTCGAAAAAGCGGGCAAGACCGAGGCCGATATCGATTGGCTCATTCCGCACCAAGCCAATATCCGCATCATGCAAAGCACGGCCAAAAAGCTCAAGCTGCCCATGGACAAAGTGATCGTTACCGTGGGCGAGCATGGCAATACCTCGGCCGCGTCCATCCCCTTGGCGCTGGACGTTGGTGTGCGCAGCGGCAAGGTTCAGCTTGGCCAAACCCTGCTTCTTGAAGGTGTGGGCGGTGGCTTTACCTGGGGCGCAGTGCTTCTTAATTTTTAGCCAAAGTAGCCCGCCAAGACGATTGCACTTTTACGCAACACGCTATGAAACCATTCGCTTTTATTTTTCCCGGACAAGGTTCTCAGTCGGTCGGCATGCTCGATGCCTGGGGTGATCACCCGGTTGTACGTGCCGCATTGACGGAGGCCTCTGACGCCCTGGGCGAAGACCTGGCCAAGCTGATCCACGAAGGCCCCAAAGAAACCCTGTCCCTCACCACCAATACCCAACCCGTGATGCTGGTGGCGGGGGTGGCGGCATACCGGGTGTGGATGTCGGAAGTGGGAGTCGCACCTGTTGTGGTCGCGGGTCATTCTTTGGGGGAATACGCCGCGCTGGTCGCCGCTGGCGCCTTGACCTTGTCGCAGGCCACCCCCTTGGTGCGACTTCGCGCCCAAGCCATGCAGGAAGCAGTGCCTGTGGGCGTGGGCGCCATGGCCGCTATTTTGGGCATGGACGCGGCACGCATCGCGGCACTGTGCCAGGAGGTGACAAAAGAGTATGGCGTTGGATCCCGTGAAGTGGTGGAAGCGGCAAACTTCAATGACCCCTCTCAAACCGTGATTTCCGGTAGCAAGGCGGCAGTGGACCGCGCGTGTGAAGTGCTCAAGGCCAACGGCGCCAAGCGCGCGCTGTTGCTGCCGGTGTCGGCCCCGTTCCATTCCTCCTTGATGCTGCCTGCCGCGCAAAAATTGCAGCAGCGCTTGGCGGAGATCGAATTTTCGCGTCCAGAAATCGCGCTGGTCAATAACATCGACGTGGCCGTCGAGTCCGATCTGGCACGTGTGCGCGACGCTTTGTACCGCCAGGCCTTTGGTCCAGTGCGCTGGGTGGAAACGGTACAGGCCATCAAGGCACGCGGAATTTCTCATTTGGTGGAGTGTGGGCCCGGCAAAGTGCTGGCTGGCATGGTCAAGCGCATCGATCCGGAATTGACGGGGCTCGCAGTTTTCGACCCGGCCACCTTGGCCGAAGTTGAAGGAGTTCTGGTATGACAGAAACTGTTTTTGAAGGCCAGGTGGCATTGGTCACCGGAGCATCCCGTGGCATCGGTGCAGCGATCGCACTCGAATTGGCGCGCAGCGGAGTGCGGGTCATCGGTACGGCAACCTCCGAGGCAGGGGCTACATCGGTGGCCCAGGCATTGGCCGATTTCCCGGGTTGCGCCGGGCGCGTGCTGAACGTGACCGACGGCGCAGCGACTGACGCCCTGGTGGACAGCGTCGTCAAAGAGTGGGGTGGACTCCAGGTGCTGGTCAACAACGCCGGTATTACCCGTGACAACCTGGCGATGCGCATGAAAGACGAGGACTGGGACGCCGTGATCGATGCCAACCTCAAAGGCGTTTTTCGCATGAGCCGCGCGGTCATGCGCACCATGATGAAGCAGCGCTATGGCCGCATCATCAACATCACGTCCGTGGTTGGCGCCTCGGGCAACCCGGGCCAGGCCAACTATGCCGCGGCGAAAGCCGGTGTCGCGGGCATGACGCGCGCCTTGGCCCGCGAGCTAGGTTCACGCAACATTACCGTCAACTGCGTGGCGCCCGGCTTTATTGAAACGGACATGACGGCCGAACTGGCCCCCGAGCAAAAAGCCGCCTTGCAGGGCCAAATTCCGCTGGGGCATTTGGGAAAACCAAGCGATATTGCGCATGCGGTGGTGTACTTGGCCTCGCCCCAGGCGGCTTATGTCACTGGGCAGGAATTGCATGTCAATGGCGGCATGTACATGTAAAGTATGCATTTAGCTTTGGTCGATGTGTCCGTTCGACCGCTGGCGCAAATTCTGAGTGTTTGCGCTGGTAAAATAACGGACTGTTTTACAACCCTCAGAGGGAATCCATGAGCGATATCGAAGTACGTGTCAAAAAAATCATTGCCGAGCAACTCGGTGTTGAAGAATCCCAAGTCACCAACGAAAAGGCTTTCGTAGCCGATTTGGGCGCTGACTCCCTGGACACCGTGGAGTTGGTCATGGCACTCGAAGACGAATTCGGTATCGAAATTCCTGACGAAGACGCAGAAAAAATCACCACGGTGCAAAACGCGGTGGATTACGCGACAACCCACAAAAAGGCCTAAGGCCTAGCCGCCAGCTTGGCGGCCGAACGGGGCCCTGGTTGCCGGATGCAATGCCGCCCGCCGGGGCTTGAGTAAAAGCTGCAGTGATGCAGCGTTTCATTGCAGCAAAGTTCCATACAGGTGAATATGTCCCGTCGTCGCGTCGTCGTTACAGGTTTGGGTTGTGTCAGTCCCGTCGGCAATACGGTGGAGCAGGCGTGGGCCAATCTGCTTGCAGGCCAGTCCGGCATTGGCTTGATTACTGCCTTTGACACCTCGGCTTTTGCCTGCAAAATTGCCGGAGAAGTGCGCGATTTTGATTTGGAGCGCTACATCAGCGCCAAGGAAGCGCGGGCCATGGACCGCTTCATCCACTTCGGAATGGCAGCCGCTATCCAGGCGGTGGAAGACTCCGGCTTGCCAACGGGTGATGCGCTTGGCGAGGAAGAAGCCACCCGCATTGCCTGCATCATTGGTTCCGGCATCGGCGGACTGCCAATGATCGAGAACACCCATATTGAATATGCCGCGCGCGGCCCGCGCCGGATTTCTCCGTTTTTTGTACCGGCGTCTATCATCAACATGGTCGCAGGTCACGTATCCATTCGTTATGGCTTCAAAGGCCCCAACCTGGCGATAGCGACCGCTTGCACCACCGGATTGCATTGCATAGGCCAGGCGGGGCGCCTCATTGAGTACGGCGACGCCGACGTGGTAGTGGCCGGTGGATCGGAGGCCACGGTTTCCCCGCTGGGTGTTGGCGGCTTTGCTGCGATGCGCGCATTGAGCACCCGCAACGACGACCCTGCAACCGCTTCACGCCCCTGGGACAAAGACCGTGACGGTTTTGTCTTGGGCGAGGGTGGCGGCGTCATGGTGTTGGAAGAGTACGAGCATGCCAAAGCGCGCGGTGCCCGCATTTATGCCGAACTCGCGGGTTTTGGCATGAGCGCCGATGCGGGTCATATGACAGCACCCAACCTGGACGGCCCCCGCCGTGCGATGGTCTCGGCCATGCGCAATGCCGGCATCAATGCCGACCAGATCAATTACCTGAACGCGCACGGCACGTCTACACCGTTGGGGGACACCAACGAAAGCAATGCCATCAAGGCTGCGCTGGGCGATCACGCCAAAAATGTCGTGGTCAACTCGACCAAGTCCATGACCGGGCACTTGCTCGGTGGTGCCGGTGGTATCGAATCGGTGTTCACGGTATTGGCGCTCCACCACCAAAAGAGCCCGCCGACCATCAACATCTTCAACCAAGATCCCGATTGCGATTTGGACTACTGTGCCAACGTCGCGCGTGACTTGCCGATGGAATACGCATTGAAGAACAACTTCGGATTCGGCGGAACCAACGGCGCGTTGGTTTTCAAGCGGGCCTGATCCCCGCGCGAGACGCGCAGCTCACGCTTCCTCAGGCAGTTTGTATGCACCTGCCACCCGCCGCGCAAGCCTCCTTGGGCCGAAGCAGGTCGCAGCTTTGTTTTCTGTTGGCGTGGACCGGGGTTTATGCAAGCCTCCTCGGCGCGGTGTATTGCGCCATTACGCCTCCGGCCTTCGCCGGTTTGACGCTGACCTCCTTGGTGGTTCTTGCCCACTGCGCCCGGCGCTGGTGGACAAGTCCCGTTGGACTGCTGGCCTGGACGGGTCGGGGATGGATCTGGCAACAGGCACAGGGCCAACAAAGCTGCAGTGTCCGTTGGTGCGTAGATTTGCAATCTTTTGTCTTGCTTGAGCTGCAAATGCAGCAAGGGCAGCGCCAGTGGTTGTGGGTGGAGCGCGGCGCCCACAGTGTCGCCTCGTGGCGGGCGTTCAGGCGGGCCTTGGTTGCTGCCCACAACATCCTGGCCGAGGACGGGGAGGGTGAAACTGATTTTTTTGGCCGGACTATTTAAGTTATGTACGACAGCCTCATATGCAAGCCAGTTCAGCCGATCAAGGCGCGATCCACTGCATTTCTGGTATCCAAAATTCGACTAAGAGGTAATTTTTTATGCTGACATCTTGGAAGTATTTGCCCATTCGCCGTTTCGCTCATCTCTCGGTCTGTGCGGTACTGGCCGGTGCTGGGCTCATTGCCGTTTTTGTTCCCGTGCAAAGTGCCGTGGCACAAGTACGGACTTTGCCGGATTTCACGGATCTCGTAGACCAGGTCGGCCCATCGGTCGTCAATATCCGAACTCTCGAAAAGGTGGCTCCCAGAGGTGCGGGTGGTGCGTCGCCAGACGATGAAATGTTGGAGTTTTTCCGGAGGTTTGGACTGCCCATGCCCAGTATTCCGCGCCAGGCGCCGCGGCCGAATCGCCAAGGGCCTGAGGAAGAGCAACCCAAAGGGGTGGGGTCGGGTTTTATCTTCTCGTCGGACGGTTTGATCATGACCAACGCCCATGTCGTGGAGGGTGCCGACGAAGTTTTGGTCACATTGACCGACAAGCGCGAGTTCAAAGCCAAAATTTTGGGCGCCGATAAGCGCAGCGATGTGGCCTTGGTGAAGATCGAAGCCACTGGTTTGCCTGCCATCAAGGTGGGTGATGTGGGGCGCTTGCGCGTGGGCGAATGGGTCATGGCCATCGGCTCGCCCTTTGGCCTGGAAAACACCGTGACCGCAGGCATCGTGAGCGCCAAGCAACGCGACACCGGTGATTTTTTGCCCTTTATTCAAACCGATGTGGCCATCAATCCAGGCAACTCCGGCGGCCCGCTGATCAATATGCGCGGTGAGGTCGTGGGTATCAATAGCCAAATTTATTCCCGCTCGGGTGGGTTCATGGGTATCTCATTTGCGATTCCGATGGACGAGGCAGTGCGGGTGGTCGAGCAGTTGCGCACGCAAGGGCGCGTGAGCCGCGGACGTATTGGCGTGCAGATTGGGCCTGTTAGCAAAGAAGTTGCCGAGTCCATGGGATTACCTAAAGCGCAGGGTGCCTTGGTCACAGGCGTCGAAACCGGAGCACCCGCTGACAAAGCGGGCGTCCAAGCGGGCGACATCATTGTCAAGTTCGACGGCAAGTCGATCGAGAAATCCAGCGACTTGCCCCGGGTGGTCGGCAGTATCAAGCCCGGAACCAGATCCACTGTTACCGTGTTTCGCCGTGGCAGCACCAAAGACCTGGCAGTGACCGTTGCTGAGATTGAAGCTGACCTTGCGTCCTCTAACGCTGCAGACGCACCAGAGACCAAATCCAAGGGCGTGACCGGGCAGGCCTACGGCTTGGTCGTGAGTGATTTGTCAGATGCCCAAAAGAAAGAACTCAAAGTCAAATCGGGTGTGCGTATCGATGCGGCGACCGAGGGCGCGGCACGGGCAGGCTTGCGCGAAGGCGATGTCATTATTGCCGTGGGCAATACCGAGGTCGCGTCTGCCCGCGAGTTAGAGGCGGCGCTGGCCAAACACGACAAGAAGAAGTCACTGAACGTGCTCTTTCGACGTGGTGACTGGACTCAGTTTGCTGTGATCCGTCCCGGAAACTAAGGTTCACTGAAGACGATTCAAGCCAAAGCCCCGCCTTGTGCGGGGGTATTCAGAGCCGAATCGAGGTGTGAAATCCTGATTTCTTTCCATGTTTTCGTTAGAATGCGTGGTGAATATCGCGTTGATTGGTAATAAGCGGAGAAGCCTGTCTCACCATACGGAATTGGAGCGCTCCCTTTCGCCAAATCACCATTCGAGAAGGCCTCGGCCTGTGGGTTTGATGTGGATTGCTTGTGAATAAGTTCTTTTTTGAACCGCTCAGCGGAGTGGGCGGCTTGACACCCAATCCTCGCTTGAACCGCTTTTTGCCTACAATGAACTCCCAGCTTTCGCAGTTGCCAATGAGGTTGGTTTGGGGCGCGTTCATTCAACAACGCGCCCTTTTTTCTGCCCGCTCCTTTTTCAATTTTTACTTTGAAGCTTTCGCTTGATGCAACACATCAGAAATTTTTCCATCATTGCGCACATTGACCATGGCAAATCCACGCTCGCGGACCGGCTGATCCAGCGCTGCGGCGGGTTGGAGGCGCGGGACATGGAGGCCCAGGTACTGGACTCCATGGACATTGAAAAAGAGCGCGGTATCACCATCAAAGCGCAGACGGCCGCGCTGCACTACAAGGCGTTGGACGGTCAGACTTACAACCTGAACCTGATTGATACCCCGGGTCACGTGGACTTCTCGTACGAGGTCAGCCGCTCCCTGTCTGCGTGTGAGGGCGCCTTGCTGGTGGTGGATGCCAGCCAGGGCGTGGAAGCGCAGACGGTGGCCAACTGCTATACCGCGCTCGACCTCGGTGTGGAGGTGCTTCCGGTTTTGAACAAAATCGATTTGCCCAACGCCGACCTGGACAACGCGCGCAGCGAGATTGAAGACGTCATCGGCATCGACGCCACCGACGCGATTCCTTGCTCCGCCAAGACGGGCGTGGGCATTGACGAAATTTTGGAAGCGATTGTGGCCAAGGTGCCTGCGCCCAAAGGCAATCCTGACGGCCCCCTGCGTGCCATGATCATTGACAGCTGGTTCGATGCCTACGTGGGCGTTGTGATGTTGGTGCGTGTGGTGGACGGGCGTTTGGCCAAAGGGGAGCGCATCAAGATGATGGCCTCTGGCGCCACCTACAACGCCGACAACCTGGGCGTGTTTACGCCCGCCAACGAGCCGCGTCCGTTCTTGCAGGCGGGTGAGGTGGGCTACATCATTGCGGGGATCAAAGAGCTGCAGGCTGCCAAAGTGGGCGACACCGTCACCTTGATCAAGCCCGGTACTGCGGGTGCGGCCGCCACCGCCACCGAAGCGTTGCCTGGCTTTAAGGAAATTCAACCCCAGGTGTTTGCCGGTCTGTATCCCACCGAAGCCAGCGAGTACGACTCCCTGCGCGACGCCCTGGAAAAACTCAAACTCAATGATGCTTCGCTGCACTATGAGCCCGAAGTCTCGCAGGCGCTGGGCTTCGGGTTCCGGTGCGGGTTTTTGGGCCTGCTGCACATGGAAATTGTGCAAGAGCGCTTGGAGCGCGAGTTTGACCAGGACCTGATCACCACGGCACCCAGCGTGATTTACGAGGTCATGAAAAACGACGGCACGGTGGTGATGGTGGAAAACCCATCCAAGATGCCCGAGATCGGCAAGACCGCCGAAATCCGTGAGCCGATTGTGACCATGCACCTGTACATGCCACAGGAGTATGTGGGTGTGGTGATGACGCTGGCGAATCAGAAGCGCGGCATTCAAATGAACATGGCCTACAAGGGTCGCCAGGTGGTGCTGACCTATGAAATGCCACTGGCTGAAATTGTGCTGGACTTCTTCGACAAGCTCAAAAGCGTGAGTCGGGGTTATGCCTCGATGGACTACGAGTTCAAAGAGTACCGTGCGGCTGACGTCGTCAAGGTCGATATTCTGCTGAACGCCGAGAAAGTGGACGCGCTGTCCATCATGCTGCACCGCTCGCAATCGCAGTACCGCGGCCGGGCGGTGGTGGCCAAGATGCGTGAGATCATTTCGCGGCAGATGTACGACGTCGCCATTCAGGCAGCGATCGGGGCCAACATCATTGCCCGTGAGACAATCAAGGCCTTGCGAAAGAACGTGCTGGCCAAGTGCTACGGCGGTGATATTTCGCGCAAGAAGAAGCTCCTTGAGAAGCAAAAAGCAGGTAAAAAACGCATGAAACAAATTGGCTCTGTTGAAGTGCCGCAAGAGGCATTTTTGGCGATATTGCAGGTGGAAGATTGATGCAAGCGCTCACCTCTTTGGTCTTGGCCGCGTTTGTGGCTTACGCAGGCGCCTGGTACACCGGCTACCTTGACGGCAATTTTGCTTTGCTCTTGTTCGTTGCGAGCGTGGTCACGGGCCTGTACTGGCTGGCCGAGCGCTATTACTTTTTGCCAGTACGCCAGGCCGCCGCACAACGGCTGGAGGCGGCGGATGCACAGCGCCGAGCTGATCTCGCAAAACAAGGTATCACCCAAGTGGACAGCAGTGTGGCGCAGGCCAAGGCCAACATCCTGGCCCAGCCTTGGTGGCTGGATTGGACCGCAGGACTTTTCCCGGTGATCATCTCCGTGTTTTTCTTGCGCTCTTTTATCGTCGAGCCCTTCAAAATTCCATCGGGCTCCATGATTCCAACCTTGCTGGTGGGCGACCTTATATTGGTCAACAAGTTCCATTACGGACTGCGCCTGCCGGTCGTGAATGCAAAAATCACGGAAGGCAACAAACCCCAGCGCGGCGACGTGATGGTGTTCCGCTATCCGCCCAAACCCAGCCTGGACTACATCAAGCGTGTGGTGGGGCTGCCAGGCGATACGGTGGCGTACTTGAACAAGCGCTTGACCATCAACGGGCAGGTGATTGAAACCCAGGCCGTGCCCGAGTTTTTTGACGAAGATGCGATGCGTTACTTCAAGCAGTACGAGGAAAAGCTGGGTGACCAGCCCCACCGATTGCTCAACGATGACGATAGGCCCGCCTTTGTGCCCGGTATCGACCGTTTCCCGGGATCGGAAGCCTGCAACTACACCGTTGAAGGCGTGACCTGCAAGGTACCCGAGGGCAGCTACTTCATGATGGGTGACAACCGCGACAACTCGCTGGATTCGCGGTATTGGGGTTTTGTGCCTGAGAAAAACATTGTGGGCAAAGCATTTTTTGTGTGGATGAACTTTGGCAGCCTCAAGCGCATAGGGTCCTTCCACTAAATTGGTTTGAACCACGACATGCAACAGCTGCAGCTCAAGCTGCAGCACGAATTCCAAAACCCGGCATTGCTGACGCGGGCGTTGACGCACCGCAGCTTCTCGGTGGACCACTACGAACGCCTGGAATTTCTCGGCGACTCGGTGCTGAATCTGGCCGTGTCCGACCTGCTTTACCTGCGATTGAGCGCATTGCCCGAGGGTGATTTGTCCCGCGTGCGTGCCAACCTGGTGCGCCAAGACACGCTGCACAAACTGGCGGTCGATTTGGGCTTGCCCCGCTTGCTGAAATTGGGCGAGGGTGAGATGCGCTCGGGTGGCCCCAAGCGCCCCTCGATCCTGGCGGATGCACTGGAGGCCATCATCGGCGCCGTCTACCTGGACGCGGGTTATGCCACGGCGCAGGCACTCGTACAGCGCTTGTTTGAAGCGGTGGACGTCAATCCACAGATGGACGCCATCGGCAAAGACGCCAAGACCGAACTGCAAGAGTGGCTGCAGGGGCGCAGATACAAACTGCCGGAATACCGGGTCGTTGCCGTCATGGGTGCGGCACACCAGCAAAGTTTTGACGTGGCCTGCGACATCGCGGAGCTGCACTTGTCAGAGCGCGGCATTGGCGGCTCTCGCCGCGCCGCAGAACAAGCCGCTGCCGCCGCCATGCTGCACACCATTCACACCAAGGTTGACCATGCCAAATAAAAAAACAACGCCGAAGAATTCCGCCTCCGTTCTGCCCGCCACCGCAGTAGTTCCCCGCATCGACGATGGTGCTGACCTGGACAGCATGCTCGAAGGCTTGCTGAAAACCACGCCGCGCGCGGCAACGGGTGTGGCCGCGCAGGCTGGTGAGCGTTGTGGGTTGGTTGCCATTGTTGGCAAGCCCAATGTGGGCAAGTCGACGCTGATGAATGCCCTGGTCGGGCAAAAAATCAGCATCACCTCGCGCAAGGCCCAAACCACGCGCCACCGCATCACCGGTATTCACACGCGGGGTGCAACCCAGTTTGTGTTTGTGGACACGCCCGGTTTTCAAACCCGGCACAACAACGCGCTCAACCGCTCGCTCAACAAAACCGTCATGGGTGCGGTGGGTGACGTGGACCTGATCTTGTTCGTGGTGGAAGCAGGCATGTTCAACCAAGCCGATGCCAAAGTGCTGGCTTTGCTGAGCAAAAACGTGCCCACGCTCTTGGTCGCCAACAAGCTCGACCAAGTCAACCGCCGCGCCGACATCGCCCCCTGGTTGCAAGAGATGCAGCAGCGGCACGCCTTTGCTGAATTTGTGCCCATGTCGGCCAAAAACGCCAAAGACATTGAGCGCATGCTGGGCATCTGCGAAAAATACCTGCCCGAGCAAGCCTGGTGGTACGCCGAGGACGAGCTCACCGACCGCAGCGAAAAATTTCTGGCCAGCGAGACGGTGCGTGAAAAATTATTTCGCTTAACCGGTGATGAGCTGCCCTACACCTCCACCGTGGTGATCGACAAGTTTGAGGAAGAACCCGGGCGGGGCAAACAAAAGCGTCTCTTGCGCATCGCGGCCACCATCGTGGTGGAGCGCGACGGGCACAAAGCCATGGTGATCGGCGACAAAGGCGAGCGCATCAAGCGCATTGGCATGGAAACCCGCGTGGAGCTCGAGAAGCTGTTGGATGCCAAGGTCTTTATTGAAATGTGGGTCAAGGTGCGTTCCGGTTGGGCCGACGACGAAGCCCGCGTGCGGTCCTTCGGCTACGAGTAAATGGCCACCCGGCGCATCGCAGACGAGCCGGCATATGTGCTGCATCGCTACGACTGGAGCGAGTCCAGCCTGATCGTCGAGGTGTTTACCCGCCACCACGGTCGTATCGCGCTGGTGGCCAAAGGCGCCAAACGACCGAGCTCCAGTTTCCGGCCCATCCTGCTGCCCATGCAGCGCCTGCACCTGGCATTTGGCGGCGACGCCGAAATCCGAAGCCTCAAAAGTGCCGAGTGGCAGGGCGGCCATGTCATGCCCACCGGCGACGCCTTGCTCTCCGGCTACTACCTCAACGAGCTGCTGCTCACATTGCTGGCGCGCGACGATCCGCATCCGGCGCTGTTTGATGTCTATGCCCGGGTGGTGGAAGTGATCGCCAGCCAGCATGGGGAGGTGCTGCAGGCCGCCTTGCGCAGCTACGAATTGCTGCTTTTGCGCGAGGTGGGCTTGCTGCCGCAACTGGACCTGCAGACCATGACCCTCACGCCGCTAGACCCGCGCGCGCCTTACATCCTGGTACCCGAAGGCGGTTTGCGCCAGGCGCACAGTGACGACCGTGCCAGCCTGAGCGGTGCCCAATGGACGCAATTACAAGGCGCACTGGCGGCGGATGCGCCGTTTACCACGACCTTGCGCGCCTGTGCGGAACTCAGCACCGAGCTCAAGCCCCAGCTGCGTGCTTTGCTGCACTACCATTGCGGCACCAAAACCCTGCGCACCCGCCAGATGATGATCGACATCCAGTCCCTCTAACGGGCCCAAGCTGCCGCCATGAAGACACCTTCCACCGCACTGTCCGTCAACCTCAACAAGGTCGCACTGGTACGCAATACCCGCCATCTGGGCATTCCCAGCGTGACGCGCGCAGCGACCCTGTGTTTGCAGGCAGGCGCCTCCGGCATCACCGTGCATCCCCGCCCCGACGCGCGCCATATCCGCGCCAGCGATGTCTTAGAGCTGGCGCAGCTCATGCAGGCCTGGCCTGACCGCGAATTCAATATCGAAGGCAATCCGTTTCACAACCTGATCGACTGCGTGGGCGACCTCATTGCGCGCAAGCTGCCGGTGCACCAGGTCACTTTTGTGCCCGATGGCGAAGGGCAGTTCACCAGCGACCATGGCTGGAGCTTTGCGCAGGATGCAGAGCGCCTGCGTCCCGCGATCGACCAATGCCACGCTTGGGGCTTGCGCGTGAGCCTCTTTATGGATGCAGACCCCAGCGCCATGGCCGCCGCCCGCCAGGTGGGAGCCGACCGGGTGGAGCTGTACACCGAGCCTTACGCGGCCGCCTGGGGCCAGGCGGAGCAAGCCGCCCAGTTGGCGCGCTTTGCTGCAGCGGCGCAGGCTGCGCTGGACGCAGGCCTGGGCGTGAACGCGGGGCACGACCTCAATTTGCACAACCTGCGCGCCTTTGCACAGCAGGTGCCGGGCCTGTGCGAAGTCTCCATCGGCCACGCCTTGATCGGCGATGCGCTGGAGCAGGGCTACGCCGCTGCCGTGCAGGCGTACTTGGCTTGTTTGAAGCCATGATCTACGGCGTGGGCACCGATGTGTGTGACATCCGGCGCATCCGCGCCAGCCTGGAGCGCCATGGCGAGCGCTTTGCGGCCAAGGTGTTGTCTGCCAATGAATTGGCCACTTGGAAAGCGCGGGGTGCGCGTTGGCCCGAGCGCGGCGTGCGCTACCTGGCGACGCGTTTCAGCGCCAAAGAAGCGTTCAGCAAAGCGGTGGGTCTGGGTATGCGCATGCCCATGACCTGGCGCTTGTGCGAAATTGCCAACCAGGCCAGCGGCGCGCCCGTGGTGGTATTGCATGGTGCGCTGAAAACCTGGTTCGAAACCAAAGGGCTGCGCGCACAACTGAGCCTGAGTGACGAAACCGATTACGCCGTGAGTTTTTGTATCGTTGAAACGGCAGCTCTATGACGACCCACGCCCCTTTGGTCATTGACATCGCAGGCACCGCGCTCACGGCGCTTGACCGCAAACGCCTGCGCCACCCGCTGGTGGGCGGATTGATTTTGTTTGGGCGCAACTGGGAAAGCCGCGCCCAACTCACCGCCTTGTGCAAAAGTATCAAAAAATTGCGCCCGGATATGCTGATTTGCGTGGACCACGAGGGTGGACGGGTGCAGCGTTTCAAAACCGATGGATTCACCCATTTGCCTGCCATGCGCACCTTGGGTGCCATGTGGCTGGAGGGCCCCAGTGTGGCGCGTCAGGCGGGGCCGATGGAGGCTGTTCGCGCGGCCCGGGCCTGCGGCTATGTGCTGGGTGCCGAGTTGCGTGCCTGCGGCGTGGACTTCAGCTTCACGCCGGTGCTGGACCTGGACCATGGTGCCAGTGGCGTGATCGGTGACCGTGCCTTCGCCCGCGATCCGCGCGTGGTGAGTCTGTTGGCGCAAAGCCTGGTGCACGGCTTGCTGCAAAGCGGTATGGCCAGTTGTGGCAAACATTTTCCCGGCCACGGCTTTGTCAAAGCCGATTCCCACTTGGCAGTGCCCGTGGACAAGCGGGGTCTCAAAACCATCTTGGCGGACGATGCCGCCCCCTACCATTGGCTGGGCGCGACCCTCGCAAGCGTCATGCCCGCCCATGTGATTTACCCCAAGGTGGACAGCCGCCCGGCCGGCTTTTCCAAGATTTGGCTGCAAGATATTTTGCGGGGTCGGCTCGGCTTTGACGGCCTGGTGTTCAGCGACGACCTGTCCATGGCCGGCGCAAGGGTGCTGGAGGGCAGGGCCTTGAGCTACACCGACGCGGCCTTGGCGGCGCTCACTGCCGGCTGCGACATGGTGCTTTTGTGCAACCAATCGCTGGCGCAAGCCGACGGATCTGCGCCCATTGAAGAACTCCTTGCCGGTCTGACCCAAGCGCAGTCGACCGGCCTTTGGACCATGGACGAGCGCAGCGAAGCGCGGCGGCTGGCGCTCCTGCCACAAGCCGCCGCGCCGGGCTGGGAGCGTCTGGTTTCTTCTCCAAGCTACCAAGGTGCCGTGGCCATGTTGCCCTGAGTTCGGTCAAGGGGGCGGCGTGCTACCATCTTGCCGTTCTCTGTTTGTCAACCTTTGATACCAATTTTCCAAAAATGAAATTCAATTCTCTGATCGCTGCTTTGGCAGTTGCTTTGACTGCTTCTTTGGCTGGCGCGCAAACCGCACCCGCTGTGGCGCCCATTACGCCTGCGCCTGTGGCACCCGCGCCCGTGGTGGACAACACACCCAAGGCCGAGACGACGCTCAAGAAGCATGGCAAGAAGAAAGCGCACACCGTCAGTGCCAAGAAGCACAAGGCAGGCAAGCACAAGAAAAAAGCCGCGATGTAAATCGCGTGCTGGATTGAAAAGGGCCCTTCAAGGGCCTTTTTTTATGGCCGTTGACTCCCGGGCATCGGCTTCGCTCAGGGCGACCGATGCAAGCGGGGCGCGGAAAGAGCGACAATTTGGTCGGCGGTGGCATGGTCCACGTTGGGGTGGCTGGCAAGCAGTTTTTGCTTGACCAGCAAATCCCGTAGCTGTTGCAGGTCTCGCACCGTGGGCGCGACCTTGATTTGCGCCAATGCCGCTTGGCTGTTTCCGGATTGCACCAAGGCAGCGACCTTGGGTGCCCAGACGCTGGGACGTGACATGCGTACTTTCTTATTGACTGAATGACAGATTCATTGTGGCACAGGGTAGGAGCGTTTTGATGATGAAAAATAGATGCAAGCGATGGGTCTTGCTGGGCTTGACCTTGGTGCTGGCAGGATGCGCGAGTTCGCCCCAGGCACCTGCGCCGGCGACGTCAGCGTTGCCAACAGAAGCGGTACCAGCGGTCAAGCTTCCGCCGCGCATCGGCTTAGCGCTGGGTGGCGGTGCGGCACGCGGCTTCGCGCATGTGGGCGTGATTCAGGTGCTCGAAGAAGCAGGCATCCGTCCCAACCTGGTGGCCGGTACCTCCGCAGGAAGCGTGGTGGCAGCGCTGTATGCCAGTGGCAAGACGGGCCCGCAGCTGCAACAGATCGCCGAGACCATGGAAGAGGCCACGATTGCCGACTGGACGCTGCAAATCTTTACCCGAGGTGCGTTGCGGGGCGAAGCGCTGGCCAAATATGTCAATTCCCAAGTGGGCCAAAAAACCATTGAAGCCATGGCGATTCCTTTGGGCATTGTGGCGACCGACCTCAACAGCGGCAATGAAGTGGTGTTTCAGCGAGGCGACACGGGTACCGCCGTACGCGCGTCCAGTGCAGTGCCTGCCGTGTTCCAGCCGGTCAAGGTGGGCACGCGCGAATATGTAGACGGCGGACTCGTCTCACCCGTGCCGGTGCGTGCCGCCCGAAAAATGGGGGCCGAGCTGGTGATTGCCGTTGACATTTCCAGCCCGCCCGAAGCCAGCGCGGCCAGCGGTACGCTGGAGATCTTGTTGCAAACCTTCACCATCATGGGCAAGAGCATCAACACCTTCGAGCTCAAAGATGCAGACCTGGTGATTCGCCCCAACCTGACAGGCATCTCCAGCGCCGACTTTGG
>CANBQX010000002.1 GCA_947371775.1 Comamonadaceae bacterium | reverse complement strand
GCGGCTGCGCAAACTGATTGTTCCAAAGGGGACTGCCATGGTGCGATTATCCGGTGGGCGGTCGTTGCCTGCGCCATGGGACAATCCCCGCCATGTTTGTAATGTTTGATGAAGCCGGAAAATTCATGGCCGGTCGGGTGCTGTCAGAGAGCGATGCTTCGGTGCAAGTCGAGCTCGACAGTGGCAAGCGCGTCAAGGTCAAGGCGGCCCATGTGCTGCTGCGCTTCGAAAAGCCCGCGCCGGCCGCGTTCATGGCGTCGGCCCAGGCCCTGAGTGAAAGCATTGAGCTGGAGCTGGCCTGGGAGTTTTCCCCGGAGGAAGAGTTTGCCTTTGCCACCCTGGCGCGCGAGTACTTCAGCAAGGACGCGACGCTGGAGCAGCAAGCGGCCATGTTGTTTCGCCTGTTTGAGGCGCCGCACTACTTCCGCCGCGCAGGCAAAGGCTTTTTTCGCAAAGCATCGGCCGATGTGATTGCCCAGGCGCTCGCAGCGATTGAAAAGAAAAAAGCCACGGTGGCGCTGATTGCGCAGTGGGCGCAGGAGTTGGCCGACGGCGTGTGCCCGCAACCCGTGCGCGAGCAGCTGTACAAAATTCTGTTCAAGCCCGACAAAAACGCCCCGGAATACAAGGCGGTGGTGGACGCCTCGCGGGCCACCCGCACAGCCCCCCTGGACTTGCTGCAGCGCAGCGGCGCGATTGATTCGCCCTACCAGTTCCATTGGAAGCGCTTCTTGCTGGAAAACTTTCCGCAGGGGGTGGGCTTTGCGGCCCTTGCCGCGCCGCAGGTGGCTGAGGTGCTGGAGCGCGCAAGCGTGTCGGCCTTTTCGATCGACGACTCCGCGACCACCGAGATTGACGACGCTTTGTCGGTGCAAGGCTTGGGCAGCGGATCGGTCACCGTGGGCGTGCACATTGCCGCGCCGGGTTTGGCTGTGCAGCCAGACAGTGAGATCGACCGCCTGGGCCGTGCGCGCCTGTCCACCGTCTACATGCCGGGCTACAAAGTCACCATGCTGCCGGATGCGGTGGTGCAGACCTACACCTTGCAAGAGGGCCGCGACTGCCCGGCAGTGTCTTTGTACGTCACTTTTGACGAGGCCACGCTCACGATCACGTCAACGCAGACGCGTCTGGAGAGCGTGCCCATCAGCCACAACCTGCGCCACGACCAGTTGGACGCCATCGTCACCGAAGAATGGTTGCAAACCCCGCTGGCAGAAGCCGGCAGCGAGCCTGCGCCCTTGACCGGACTGCAGCCCAGCCTGGCCTTTTTGCACCGACTGGCACGCGACCTCAAGGCCAAGCGCGAAGTGGTACGGGGCAAACCCGAGACCTTCAACCGGCCGGATTACAACTTCAAACTCGTGGGCAATAACGGCGTGGTGCCCCAGGGCGACGAGCAGGTGCTGATCAGCACCCGCCAGCGCGGCGCACCGCTGGACCTGATCGTGGCCGAAGCCATGATTTTGGCCAACAGCAGCTGGGGCTCCTGGATGGCCGAGCTCGGGGTGCCCGCCATCTACCGCAGCCAGGCGTCGCTGGCGCCGGGCGTCAAAGTGCGCATGGGCACCAAAGCGCTCCCGCACGCCGGCATTGGCGTCAAAAGCTATGCCTGGAGCACCTCGCCCCTGCGCCGCTACACCGACCTGGTGAACCAGTGGCAAATCATTGCCTGCGCCCGGCACGGCAGCACGGCGGCTTTGGCCGCGCCTTTCAAGCCCAAAGACGCGGCGCTGTTTTCCATTATTTCCAGCTTCGACGCGGCCTACAGCGCGTACAACGGCTACCAAAGCGCCATGGAGCGTTTTTGGACCTTGAAGTACCTGCAACACAACAGCGTGGAGACGCTGGTATGCACCGTGTTCAAGGACAACATGGTGCGCGCCGACGCCCTGCCATTGGTGCTGCCGGTGGTGGGTGCCCAAGGCTTGCCGCGTGGCGCACGCGTGCAGGTTCGGCTCGGCGAGATGGACTTGATCACCTTGGACATTCAGGGCACTGTCATAGAGCGTTTGGATGTACCGGATGCCAGTGATGCGCCGGCCGATGAGGCGCCAGACGATGACGAAGACACGGCCGGGCCGATCGCCATTGCTGTGGATATCGATGAGGCCCCGGTGGGGGACGCCAGCTAAAGACGGGCGCGCCAAGCATGCGACAGACGCTGACCCGTTGGTGGCTGCAACGCAGCCTGTTCCAAAAGACCTTGCTGGTGTCGCTGGCGCTGCATGGGGCCGTGCTGACCTTGCGCATCGTCAGTCCGCAGCAGTTCGACCGCATCTTTGCCGACAACGCCCTGGAAGTGGTGCTGGTCAACGCCCGCAGCGAAGTTCCCCCCGTTGAGGCGCAAGCCGTGGCGCAAGCGTCCTTGGCCGGTGGCGGCGACGCCGCCCAGGGCATGGCCAGCACCATGATGGCCAACGCACCTTCGTCCCAGGACGGAGATCTGACCGCAACCGCAGCAGATGCCACGCGCCAAAACCTGCAGCAGCAACAAAACCTGCTGCTGAGCCGTGTCAAACAGCAACTCGCCGCACTGACCGAGGCACAGGCGCGCAGCAACCAGACCGCAGAGCAGCGCGCAGAGCAAGAAAAAAAACGGCGTGAAATGGTCAACCTTCTGGCCAAAATTGAGAACCGCATCAATGCAGAGAACGCACGTCCACGCAAACGTTTTTTGAGCCCGGCTGTCAAAGAGGCCAGCTATGCGCTGTACTACGACACCATGCGCCAAGCGATTGAAGCCCAGGGCGATGCACACTTTCCCGAGAAGGGCGGGCAAAAACTCTATGGCAGCCTGACCATGGTGCTCACGGTGGACGCGCGCGGCGTGGTGCTGGAGGCGGAGGTGGTCAAGCATTCGGGCAACCCCGACCTGGACCGCCGCGCCCAAGCCATTGCGCGCACGGCGGGGCCGTTTGGACCCTTCACGCCGGAAATGCGCAAGACCGTGGACCAGTTGGTGCTGGTGTCGCGGTTTACCTTTACCAAGGACGCGACCTTGCAAACCAAAGCGATGGTGCCGCAATGAGAGTGCTGATGCGATTTTTGGTCGTGTGCCTGTGTGCGCTGGTGGGCCTGCAGCTGTTTTTTGTGCTGCGCATTGCCAGCATGCAGTGGATCGCTCCGCAGTCCACAGCTTTTGAGCGTTCACAGGCCTGGCAATTGCTGCAAAACCGTGGCAGCGTGCGCTGGAAGCAGCAGTGGCGCGACGATGCCCAGCTCAGCACCCAACTCAAGCGCGCGGTGATTGCCTCCGAGGACGACAGCTTCAGCACGCACGACGGCTTGGACTGGGCGGCGCTGGAAAAAGCCTGGGCGAAAAATGCCAAAGCCGAAGACCGCGCCAGCCAAACGGCGGCGGCCAACAGCAAGAACGCCAAGCCACCCAAAGTGGTGGGTGGCTCCACCATCACCCAGCAACTGGCCAAGAATTTGTTTTTGTCGGGCGAGCGCACCCTGCTGCGCAAGTCCCAGGAATTGGTGCTGACCCTGCTGCTGGAAAAGCTGCTGGGCAAGCAGCGCATTTTGGAGATTTACCTCAACAGCGTAGAGTGGGGTGAGGGCGTGTTTGGTGCCGAGGCCGCAGCCCAGCATTACTTTCGCAAAAGCGCGGCCAGCCTCAGTGCCTATGAGGCCGCGCGCTTGGTCGTCATGCTGCCCCGGCCCCGCTATTTTGAAAAACTTCCCAATTCCGACTACCTCAGCGCGCGGGCATTGGTGATTGTGGGGCGCATGGGCGATGCCCGCTTGCCCGGGAAAGCACCATGAGAATTCTGGGCATCGACCCCGGTTTGCGCACCACAGGTTTTGGCGTGATCGACCAGGAGGGTGCCACTCTGCGCTACGTGGCCAGCGGCACCATCACCACCCACCACCTCGAGACCAAAGCGCTGCCCGCGCGGCTGAAAGTGCTGTTCGATGGCGTGGGTGAAGTGATTGAGCGCTACCAGCCGGACTGCGCGTCGATTGAAATCGTCTTCGTGAACGTCAACCCGCAGTCCACACTCTTGCTCGGTCAGGCGCGCGGTGCCTTGCTCACTGCCTTGGTACACGCCAACCTGGCGGTGGCCGAGTACACCGCACTGCAAATGAAGCAGGCGGTGGTGGGCTATGGCCGCGCGGACAAAACGCAAATTCAAGAAATGGTGCGGCGCTTGCTTTCGCTACCGGGCTTGCCCGGGCCCGATGCTGCCGATGGCTTGGGTTTGGCCATCACCCATGCCCATGCGGGGGCGGCCATGGCCCGGATTGCCAAGGCCGACGGTCTGGGTGCGGGGGACGGCAGCTACCGGGCAGGCCGCAGCCGCTAGGGTTGCGGTGAAGGTTGTGGTAAACGTTGTGGTTTAGGCGCGTTACGCCTTACCACTGCGGCGCGAGCTGCGCAAATCCGGCGGGCGCTTTGCGCTCTTCTTCGAAGGTCACCACCTCCCAGGCCTCGGGCTGGGCCTGGAGCTGGCGCAGCAGCAGGTTGTTGAGCGCATGGCCCGAACGGTGGGCGCGGTAGTGCGCCAGCAGGGGCATGCCCACGATGTACAAATCGCCCATGGCGTCCAAAATCTTGTGCTTCACAAACTCGTCGTCGTAGCGCAAGCCGTCCGCATTGAGCACTTTGTAGTCGTCCATCACGATGGCGTTGTCCAGACCGCCACCCAGCGCCAAGCCGTTGGAGCGCATCATTTCGACGTCTTTGGTGAAACCGAAGGTGCGTGCGCGCGCAATGTCACGGGCATACGAGCCCACGCTCAAATCAAACTCCACCATCTGACCGGTGGAGTCCACTGCGGGGTGGTTGAAGTCGATGGCAAAGGTGAGCTTGAAGCCATGAAAGGGTTCCAGCGTGGCCCATTTTTCATTGCCAGGCATACCTTCGCGCACGGTGATGGGCGCTTTGGCACGGATAAAGCGACGTGGCGCGTTTTGCATCTCAATGCCCGCGCTTTGCAGCAAAAACACAAACGATGCGGCCGAGCCGTCCAGGATGGGAACTTCTTCGGCAGTGATGTCCACCACCATGTTGTCCACGCCCAAACCGGCGCAGGCCGACATCAAATGCTCTACGGTGTGCACCTTGGCGCCGCCCGCCGACAGCGTGGACGCCAGGCGCGTATCCGTGACCGCGTCGGTCGAGACCGCAATGTCCACGGGGTGGGGCAAATCCACCCGCCTAAACACGATGCCGGTGTTGGGCGCGGCAGGCCGCAGGGTGATCTCCACCCGCTGGCCGCTGTGCAAGCCGACACCTACGGCGCGGGTGATGGATTTGAGGGTTCTTTGTTTGAGCACCGATGGATTGTAAAAGCAGTGCGGGCCCCGAAGGGCCCGCATGCAATCGAACTCAGAGGTTCGTCAACGACGATCAATCCGCCTGTTTGCGCAAGAACGCCGGGATTTCGTAGTCGTCCATACCGCCGCTGGACAGCGCGTCCACTTTTTGCGCTGCCGAGGTGCGGGTTCCGCGCCAGACAGCAGGCGTGCTCATGGTGCCGTAGTCCGCCTGGGGTGCGGCGCTGGCGCCCATGCTGGTGGCAGCACTTGCGCCACCCATGGAAGCCATGGGGCTCACGCTAGAGCCACGCTGCACGCCCGCGTTGCCGACGGCATTGTTCAAGGTGGGCACGTTGAAGGGCACGTTGTCGGTACCGGTGCGCAGCACTTGCAGCGGAGGTGCGGTGCGGCGGTGCGTACCCTGACGGCCCAGGCCGGTCGCGACCACGGTGACGCGCACCTGGTCGACCAGGCTGTCGTCGTAGGCCGTGCCGTAAATCACATGCGCTTCGGACGAGGCAAAGGCGCGGATGGTGTTCATCGCCAGTTTGGATTCGCTCAATTTGAGCGAGCCCTTGGCAGCGGTGATCAACACCAGAACGCCCTTGGCGCCGGAGAGGTCAATGCCTTCGAGCAGAGGGCAGGCCACCGCTTGCTCGGCGGCAATGCGCGCACGGTCCGGGCCCTTGGCCAGGGCGGTGCCCATCATGGCTTTGCCTTGCTCGCTCATGACGGTGCGCACGTCTTCGAAGTCGACGTTCACATGGCCAGGCACGTTGATGATTTCGGCAATGCCGCCCACGGCGTTTTTCAGCACGTCGTTGGCATAGGCAAAGGCCTCGTCCTGGCTCACGTCGTCGCCCAGCACTTCGAGCAATTTCTCGTTGAGCACCACGATCAAGGAGTCGACATTGTTTTCGAGTTCGGCCAGACCGGCATCGGCATTTTTCATGCGCGGGCCACCTTCGAATTCAAAGGGCTTGGTCACCACGCCCACCGTCAGGATGCCCATCTCTTTGGCCACCTTGGCGATGATGGGTGCGGCGCCGGTTCCGGTGCCGCCGCCCATGCCGGCGGTGATGAAGAGCATGTTGGCGCCTTCCAGCGCGATGCGGATATCGGCCTCCGCCTGCTCGGCGGACAGTTTGCCCTTGTCAGGACGGCTGCCTGCACCCAAACCGCTCTCGCCCAATTGAATGCGGCGGTGCGCACTGCTGCGGTTGAGTGCCTGGGCATCGGTGTTGGCGCAAATGAACTCCACGCCGTTGACCGAAGACTGGATCATGTACTCGACTGCGTTGCCTCCGCCGCCGCCCACGCCAATGACCTTGATCAAGGTACCTTGGTTGAACGATTCGTCTTCAATTAGTTCGATGGACATGCGGAGCTCCTAATGGTTTTGCAAACGGAAAATGAAAAAAGCGGTATCAAAAAAGTGGAACTTCGCCATAGCGGCCCGGCACGCGGCAGCCACCGTAATTGTGCCCTGTGCGAGACCGATTTTTGCGTATCAAACGGTATAAATTGATGCATTTAAAAGTTCCCCGCGAAGAAGTCTCGGATCTGGCCAAAAGCACTCTTGACGGAGCCGCTTTTTTGCGCCACTTTGATGCCTCGCATGCGCGCGATACGGGCCTCTTCCAGAAAGCCCATGACCACCGCCGCGCGGGGCTGGGCCACCATGTCCGCCAGCGCGTTGGAATACAGCGGAATGCCGCGGCGCACCGGCTTGAGGAAGATGTCCTCGCCCAGCTCCACCATGCCCGGCATGACGCAGCTGCCGCCGGTGAGCACAATGCCCGAAGACAGCACTTCTTCGAAGCCCGACTCACGCATGACCTGGTTCACCAGGGTAAAGATTTCTTCAATGCGCGGCTCGATCACACCTGCCAGTGCCTGGCGGCTGAGCATGCGCGGGCTGCGGTCGCCCAGGCCCGGCACTTCGACCTGCACGTCGGGGTCTACCAGCACCTGCTTGGCGTGCCCGCTTTCGACCTTGATTTCTTCAGCGTCTTTGGTCGGGGTGCGCAGCGCCATGGCGATGTCGCTGGTAATCAAGTCGCCTGCGATCGGAATAACGGCGGTGTGGCGAATGGCGCCGTTGGTAAAGATGGCGATGTCGGTGGTGCCTGCGCCAATATCGACCAGCGCCACGCCGAGTTCACGCTCATCTTCGGTCAGCACCGACAGGCTCGAGGCCAGCGGGTTGAGCATGAGCTGCTCGACTTCCAGGCCGCAGCGGCGCACGCACTTGATGATGTTCTCGGCCGCACTTTGTGCGCCGGTCACGATATGCACCTTGGCTTCCAGGCGCATACCGCTCATGCCGATAGGCTCTTTGACGTCTTGGCCGTCGATGATGAATTCTTGGGGTTCGACCAACAGCAGGCGCTGGTCGCTGGAGATGTGAATGGCCTTGGCAGTTTCCACCACACGGGTCACATCGGCCTGGGTGACCTCGCGGTCCTTGATCGCCACCATGCCGCTGGAGTTGATGCCGCGGATGTGGCTGCCCGTGATGCCGGTGTAGACACGGGTGATTTTGCAGTCCGCCATCAGCTCGGCTTCTTTGAGCGCTTGCTGAATGCTGTGCACGGTGGCGTCAATGTTGACCACCACGCCGCGCTTGAGTCCATTGCTGGGCGCGGAGCCAAAACCCGCCAGGCGCAGGGTGCCGCCGGGCAGTACCTCGGCTACCACCGCCATCACTTTGGCGGTGCCGATGTCCAGTCCGACGACCAAATCTTTGTATTCACGGGCCATAGTTTCGTACCTGTTTGTAAGTCTTTAAGGGGTGGGTGCCGCAGCGGCAAGGGTGCTGACGCCGCGCAGCCGAATTGCATAACCGTTTTTGTAGCGCAGGTCGGCAGACTCCAGCGCTCCGGCGGGGCGTTGGTAGCGCGCCAGCACACGTGTCAGTGTTTTTAAGAACTGGGCGACATCGGTTTGGATTTGTTCCAAATCACCGCGACCAGCTTCCAGGGTGGCACCGCCACTCAGGCCGATGCGCCAGCTGCCCTGGTTGGTCAGGTCCAGGCTCTCCAGCGTCAAGTCCATGGCGGCAAACTGTGGCGCCAGCGCGCGGTAGGCGGCCAGCACGGTGGCACTTTGCGCCAGCGGGCCGTTGAGGTGCGGCAGGTCGTCTACTTCCACTTCACCCACATTGGCATCAAACACTTCACCAAAGGTATTGAGCAAGCGCGGCTCGTTGGCGTCGCCCCAGTAAGCGGCCACTTGGTGTTCTTGCAGCTGCACGCGCAGTTTGTTGGGGAAGTCACGGTGCACCACCGCATGGCGCACCCAGGGCATGGCCTCCAACACGGTGCGGGTGCGTGCCAAGTCGACGCTGAAAAATGAGCCCGTGACACGCGACACCACATGGGCGCGCACGGTGGGCGCGTTGGCGTGCGTTACATCGCCCAGCACCGTGATGCTGTGCAGCGCAAACACCGAGCGGTTGGACACCCAGCGGGTCGCGGCTACCAACACCGATCCTACGAAGATGGCAAACAGTGCGACGGCCAGGCCGTTCATCACACGCAAATCCATGCCCGAGTTCTCTGCGCGGTTCATGGGGCGCTCCTTGCGCGCGGCGTGCTGTCAAGCGCGGCCAGCGACAAAATCTGCAGGCACAAATCCTCGTAGCTGGTGCCCGCTGCGCGCGCAGACATGGGCACCAGGGAGTGGCCGGTCATACCGGGCGAGGTATTGATCTCCAGCAAAGAGGGCTTGCGCGTCTTGCCGTCAATCATCACGTCGATACGCCCCCAGCCACGGCAACCCAGCACCCGGTAGGCCTTGAGGACCAGCGCCTGAATGGCTTCTTCTTCGCCGGCCGGGAGTCCGCAGGGGACCAGGTAATGCGTGTCGTCAGTGAAGTACTTGTGCTGGTAGTCGTAATTGCCCTCGGGTGCCACGATGCGAATCACCGGCAAGGCGCGCGCATGGGCACCTTCGCCAATCACCGGGCAGGTCACCTCGTCGCCCTCAATGCACTCCTCGCACAGAATGTCCGCGTCCAAATCACCCGCCAAATTCACCGCCTCGGTCATACCGGAATAGCCCATCACCTTGGTCACCCCCAGAGACGAGCCTTCGCGCGCGGGCTTGACGATGAGCGGCAGACCCAGGGCGTCGGGAATCTCAATGACCTCCCGCTTGTCGAAATTACCTTGGTGCAAGACCTTGTACTGCGGTGTGGGAATGCCCTCTGCGATCCACACGCGCTTGGTCATGACTTTGTCGATGGCAATGCTGGAGGCCATCACACCTGAGCCGGTGTAGGGAATGCCCAGCAATTCGAGCGCACCTTGCACCGTGCCGTCTTCGCCGAAGCGGCCGTGCAGTGCGATAAAGCAGCGCGCAAAGCCTTGGGCTTTGAGCTCGGAGAGGTCACGCTCGGCGGGGTCAAAGGCATGGGCGTCTACGCCCTTGGATCGCAGCGCCTGCAGCACACCGTTGCCCGAGAGCAGCGAAATCTCGCGCTCTGCAGAGGCGCCCCCCATGAGCACGGCGACCTTGCCAAACTGTGCGACGTTCATGCCGATGCTCCTTGGCGCTGTTGCAGCAGTTCGACCACCTTGGCGGGTACGGCGCTGATGGAGCCCGCACCCATGCACAGCAGCACATCGCTCGGCTGGGCATTGGCCACTGCCGTGGCCGCCATGGCCTGGATGTCGTCGACAAACACGGGTTCGAGCTTGCCCGCAATGCGCATGGCGCGCGCCAGCGCACGCCCGTCTGCTGCCACCAGCGGTGCTTCGCCTGCGGCATAGACCTCGGCCAGCAGCACCACGTCGGCCTGGCCCATGACCCGCACAAAGTCCTCGAAGCAGTCGCGTGTACGGGTGTAGCGGTGCGGCTGAAAAGCCAGTACCAGGCGACGGCCTGGAAACGCACCGCGCGCCGCGGCCAGCGTGGCGGCCATCTCTACCGGGTGGTGGCCGTAGTCGTCGACCACGGTGACCACGCCGCCCTGGGGCAGCGCATGGTCGCCATAGCGCTGAAAGCGTCGGCCCACACCCTTGAACTCGGCGAGTGCGGCCTGCACGGCCGCGTCCTCGATATTGAGCTCGACGGCCACTGCAATCGCCGACAAGGCATTGAGCACATTGTGGCGACCGGGCAGGTTGAGCACGATGTCCAGGTCGGGCAGCGTCACGCCATTGCGCCGCTGCACGGTGAAATGCATTTGACCGTCCACAGCGCGCACATTGACGGCACGCACTTGGGCACCTTCGTCAAAGCCGTAGCTGGTGATCGGGCAGGTGACCTGGTCCACGATGGCGCGCACGGCGGGGTCGTCGGTGCACAAAATGGCTGTGCCGTAAAAGGGCATGCGGTGCAAAAAGTCGACAAAGGCCTGCTGCAAACGGCCAAAGTCGTGGCCGTAGGTGTCCATGTGGTCGGCGTCGATATTGGTCACGACCGCCATCACTGGCAAGAGGTTCAGAAACGAGGCATCGGACTCATCGGCTTCGACCACGATGTAGTTGCCCTTGCCCAGCCGCGCATTGGCACCGGCACTGTTCAAGCGCCCGCCGATCACAAAGGTGGGGTCGAGCCCGGCTTGCGCCAGGACACTGGCCACCAGGCTGGTGGTGGTGGTTTTGCCGTGGGTGCCGGCGATGGCAATGCCTTGTTTGAGGCGCATCAGCTCGGCCAGCATCAGCGCACGTGGCACAACCGGAATGCGCAGTTCGCGGGCGCGCAGCACTTCGGGGTTGCTGGCTTGCACGGCGGTGGAGGTGACCACCGCATCGGCGCGCGCGACATGCGCGGCGTCATGGCCCACATGGGTGTGAATGCCCAAGGATGCCAAGCGGCGCAAGGTAGCGCTGTCTGACAGATCGGAGCCCGAGATGCTGTACCCCAGGTTGTGCAGGATTTCGGCGATGCCGGACATGCCGGAGCCGCCCACACCGACGAAGTGAATGTGTTGGATGGCGTGTTTCATGGCGCCAATTCCTCGCAGGCCGCCACCATGGCCTGGGTGGCCTGGGTGTTTTGCAATGCTTTGGCGGCTTGGGCGTGTTGCAGCAGTTCGGCGCGGTCGCAATGCTGCAACCAGTCGGCCAAAAATTCCGGCGTGAGCGTGGCTTGTGGCACCAGCCAGCCCGCGCCCTGGTCCACCAGAAAGCGTGCGTTGTGGGTTTGGTGGTCGTCCACCGCCGAGGGGAAGGGCACAAACAGCGCCGCAGCGCCCACCGCAGCAATCTCGGTCACCGTGCTCGCACCCGCACGGCACAAGACCAGATCGGCCTGTGCGTAGGCTTGCGCCGTGTTGTCTATAAAGGGCGTCAGATCGGCAGCCACACCGGCCGCGGCGTAGTTGGCGCGCAACTCGTCCATTTGCTTCTCGCCACTTTGGTGCAGAACAACAGGGCGTTGGGCTTGCGGTATCCGCGCCAGCGCCTGAGGCACCACGGTGTTGAGCGCGCGTGCGCCCAAACTGCCGCCCACCACCAGCAAGTGCAAGGGCCCGCTGCGCTCTGCAAAGCGCTGCTCGGGCGGTGCCTGGTTCAAAAATTCTTCGCGCAAGGGGTTGCCCACATGCTGTGCATTGGGCAATGCGTGGGGGAATGCGCTGAACACGCGCTGCGCCATGCGCGCCAGCACGCGGTTGGCCGCACCGGCCACCGAATTTTGCTCGTGCAGCACCAGAGGAATGCGCCGCAATGCGGCCATCACACCTGCGGGCAGGCTGATGTAGCCGCCAAAGCCCAGCACCACATCAGGGCGCACCCGCTGCAGCACCTGGCGGCTTTGCAGCAGTGCGCGCAGCAGACGCAAAGGCAGCCCCAGCAAGGTCTTGATGCCCTTGCCTCGCACGCCTGAGAAAGCAATCGTTTCCAGCACGAAACCACGCGCAGGCACCAGACGGCTCTCCATGCTGTCAGGGGCACCCAGCCAGTGCACCCGCCAGCCGCGCTCACGCAGCGCCTGGGCGACCGCCAGCCCCGGAAAAATATGCCCGCCCGTGCCGCCTGCCATGACCAGTGCGGTGCGGGGTGCTGTGCGTGCAGACGCGGTCATGACCGGCCTCCTTGCATCAGCTGGCGGTTCTCATAATCCACCCGCAAGACCACGGCCAGTGCGATCAGGTTGATCAGAATGGCCGAGCCGCCGTAGCTCATCAGCGGCAAGGTCAGGCCTTTGGTGGGCAGAGCGCCCAGGTTCACGCCCATGTTGATGAAAGCCTGAAAGCCCATCCAAATGCCAACGCCCTGGGCCACCAGGCCGGCAAACACGCGGTCCAGGGCCACAGCCTGGCGGCCGATGTGGATCAAGCGGCGGGTGAGCCACAAAAACAAGCCCAACAGCAGCACCACACCCACCAAGCCAAACTCTTCGCCGATCACGGCCAGCAAAAAGTCCGTGTGGGCTTCGGGCAGCCAGTGCAGCTTTTCTACGCTACCGCCCAGGCCCACACCAAACACCTCGCCCCGGCCAATCGCAATCAAGGAGTGGGTGAGCTGGTAGCCCTTGCCCAGCGCGTTGTGTTCGGTCCAGGGATCCAGGTAGGCAAAGATGCGGGCACGGCGGTAATCGTTGAAGGCAATCATCAGTGCGAAGGCCCCGACCAACACGCCTGAGATCAAGAAGAACATGCGGGCATTGACGCCGCCTAAAAACAAGATGCCCATGGCGATCACGGCAATCACCATGAACGCACCCATATCGGGCTCGGCCAGCAACAAACTGCCCATGGTGCCGACGGCGGCGGCCATGGGCCACACCGCTTTGACAAAGTCTTCTTTGAGCTCGATCTTGCGCACCATGTAACCCGCCGCATACAACACGGCAGAAAACTTGGCCAGTTCCGAAGGCTGGAAATTGGTCACACCGAGTGAGATCCAACGCTTGGCGCCATTCACGCCTTTGCCGATAAAGGGCAAGAGCACCGCCAGCAACAGCACCAGGCAGGCTATGAACAGCATGGGAGCAATGCGCTCCCAGGTTTCCAGCGGCACCTGAAAAGCAATGGCTGCCGCAATCACCGCAACGGCAATAGAGGCCACATGGCGGATCAAAAAGTAGTTGTGCGTGTAGTTGGCAAAGCGGGGGTTGTCCGGCATGGCAATGGTGGCCGAATACACCATGACCGCGCCCCATACCACCAGCGCCATCACCACCGCGACCAGCGAGTTGTCAAAGGTGCTGACGCGACCTGCGCTGGCGCCTGTGCTGTAGCTGGCGCGGCGGCCCAGGCGCACGGGCAGCTCGTCCGACTCGGAGACAGCTGGTTTGAACCAGCGGTTCCACATCGCTTGCGCGGCGCTCATGCAGCCACCTCCATCAGCGTGCCCTGGGCCTGCGCCAGTTCGGCCACGGCGTCACAAAACACGTGCGCGCGGTGCGCATAGTCACGAAACATGTCAAAGCTGGCGCAGGCCGGCGACATCAGTACCGCATCGCCCGCGTGTGCTTGCGCATTGGCGACGGCTACGGCGTGTTCCATGGAATCCGCGTTCAGCAAATCCACCGGCGTGTCTTCGAGCGCCTGGCGAATCAGCGCGGCATCCCGCCCGATCAGCACCACCGCACGCACATACTTGCGCACCGGTTCAGCCAAGGGATGGAAGTCCTGGCCCTTGCCTTCGCCGCCCAAAATCAAAACCAGCTTGCGGTCGTCGCCCAGGCCTTGCAGTGCGGCCACGGTGGCACCCACATTGGTGCCTTTGCTGTCGTCAAAAAATTCCACGCCATTAATGCTGCCAATGGCTTGCACGCGGTGCGGCTCGCCCCGGTATTCACGCAGGCCAAACAGCATGGGGCCCAAGGCACCGCCGGCCGCGCTGGCCAATGCGAGTGCGGCCTGTGCATTGCACGCGTTGTGGCGACCCCGGATACGCAGGGCCTCGGCCGGCAAGAGGCGTTGGATATGCAGCTCCGGTGCCTCGGTAGTGGCGCCAAATCGCGCGGGCTTGAGGGTCTCGTCGGCTTCCATGGCCCGGACAATCCACGCCATGCCACCGACCGACTCCAGGCCATAGTCGCCCGGACGCTGAGGTGCATCCACGCCAAAACACACATGGGCACGCTCCACCAGGCGCTGCTTGGCCCGCACCGGTGCGGGCAGCATGGCCATGACCGCTGCATCGTCCCGGTTGAGCACCATCAGGGTATGGGCACCAAATATCCGTGCTTTAGAGGCCGCATAGTGCGCCAGGTCGGGGTGCCAGTCCAGGTGGTCCTGGCTGATGTTGAGTACCACGGCGGCCGTGGGTTCGAAGCCCTGGCCGTAATGCAGTTGAAAGCTCGACAGCTCCAGGACCCAGGCTTGCGGCAGTGCGCCATCGGTCAGCACCTGGCTCAGCGTGTCCAGCAGCGTGGGGCCGATATTGCCCGCGACTGCCACGGTCTTGCCCGCAGCGCGCAGCAGCGCACCGGTGAGGGCTGTGACGGTGGTTTTGCCATTGGTGCCGGTAATGGCCAGGATGCTGGGTTGGTACTGCTGGGTCTGTGCCAAACCCGCAAGCGCATGGGCAAACAAGCTGAGTTCGCCGCCCACCCACAGGCCCTGCGCCGTTGCCGCATCCACCAATGCAGCCGTCTGCTGGGGGCTGAGTCCGGGGCTGATGAATACGGCGCGAATGTCCCGTCCGGCGATCCACGAAGCATCGAACGCGCCATGGGCCAGCGTGGCCGAAGGCACGGAGGCAGCCAATGCAGCCGCTTGGGGCGGCTGGGCGCGGTTGTCCAGCACCGTCACGCGTGCGCCCTGTGCAGCGCACCAGCGTGCCATGGCCAGCCCGGAGGCACCGAGCCCCAGAACCAGGACGTGTTGGTCGTGCAGTTGTTGTTCCATCAGCGCAGCTTCAAGGTAGACAGGCCGACCAGGCACAGCAACATGGTGATGATCCAGAAGCGCACGACCACCTGCGTTTCTTTCCAACCCAGTTTTTCAAAATGGTGGTGCAAAGGCGCCATCTTTAAAAGGCGGCGGCCCTCGCCAAAACGCTTGCGGGTGTACTTGAAGTACATCACCTGCGCCATCACCGAGAGTGCTTCCACCACAAACACGCCTCCCATGATGGCCAGCACCACTTCCTGGCGGACGATGATGGCCACCGTGCCCAGCGCAGCGCCGAGCGCCAGCGCGCCCACGTCGCCCATGAACACCTGGGCGGGGTGGGTGTTGAACCACAAAAACGCCAAGCCCGCACCCGCCATCGCGGCACAGAACACCAGCAATTCGCCCGCGCCTGCGATGTGGGGCAAGAACAGGTATTTGGCATACACGGTGCTGCCGGTCACATAGGCAAACACGCCCAGTGCCGAACCCACCATCACCACCGGCATGATGGCCAGCCCATCCAGACCATCGGTCAGGTTGACGGCATTGCTTGAGCCCACGATGACCAGGTAGGTCAAGACCACAAAGCCGAGCACGCCCAGCGGGTAGCTGATCTCTTTGAAGAAGGGCAGCAGCAAACCGGCTTTGGGCGGCAGGCTGACGTCAAAGCCCGAGCGCACCCAGTTGTAGAACAGCTCCAGCACGCGCGCATTGGAGTTTTCGGAAATGCTGAACACCAGGTACAGCGCTGCCAATACGCCGATCAGCGACTGCCAGAAATATTTCTCGCGCGAGCGCATGCCTTCCGGGTCTTTGTTCACCACCTTGCGCCAGTCGTCCACCCAGCCGATGGCACCAAAGCCCAGGGTGACGATGAGCACAATCCAGACAAAGCGGTTGCTCACGTCGGACCACAGCAGCGTGGCGCTGGCGATGGACAGCAGGATCAATACACCGCCCATGGTGGGCGTGCCGCTTTTGGCCAGGTGGCTTTCCATGCCATAGCCGCGAATCGGTTGGCCGATTTTGAGCGCGCGCAGGCGCCGGATCACGCCGGGCCCTGCGATGAGTCCGATCAAGAGTGCCGTCAACGCAGCCATGACGGCGCGGAAGGTCAGGTACTGAAACACGCGCAAAAAGCCCCACTCGGGGTTCTGGGCTTGCAGCCATTGGGCCAGGCTTAGCAGCATGCGGACTCTCCTTGCTGGCTGGCGATCGTTTGAATCGCGGCCACTGCGCGTTCCATTTTCATGAAGCGCGAGCCTTTCACCAGCACGCTGCTGGCCTTGTGCAAGACCGATTCCAGCGCAGCATTCAGCGCGTCCATGGAGTCAAAGTGTTGCGCCGCGTTCTGGGTGCTGCCAAAGGCCCGAACCGCCGACTGGCTGAGTTCGCCCACAGCCAGTAAATGTTCAATGCCTACGGACTTGGCATAAGCGCCGATTTCGGCGTGGAATTGCGGCCCCTGCGTACCCACCTCGCCCATGTCGCCCAGCACGAGCAGGCGCGGGCCCGGCAAGTCGCGCAGCACGTCGCAGGCGGCGCGCACCGAGTCCGGGTTGGCGTTGTAAGTGTCGTCCACCACGGTCACGCGACGGCCACCCATCGCGACCGCAAACGCGCGTGAACGACCGCGCACCGGCTCGAACGATTGCAGGCCACGCTCCACCGCTGCGGCGGGTACGCCCGCGGCCAGCGCGCAGGCGGCTGCGGCCCAGGAATTGCGCACATTGTGCTGACCGGCAATGGCCAAGCGGTAGCGCAAAACCGCCTCTCCATCGGGGGTGTTGGCTCGGGCCTGCACGTCCCAGCCACCGTCTGTCCAGGTGGCACTCAAGCCCACGACCGCCGGGCCGCTTGCGCTAGCGCCAAAGCCCAGTGTGGGTCGCGTGCCTGCCATCATCTGCCAGACGCTGGTGTAGGCATCGTCCAAAGGAAACACAGCACAACCGGTGGGTGCCAAGGCCTGAAGCACGGCACCGTTTTCTGCGGCAACAGCGTCCACGGTGTGCATGAATTCGAGGTGCTCCCGCTGCGCGTTGTTCACCAAGGCGACGGTGGCTTGGGCCATGGCGGCCAGTTGCGCAATTTCACCGGGGTGGTTCATGCCCAGTTCCACGACCGCGATTCGATGGTGTGCGCGCAAGCGCAGCAGCGTGAGGGGCACGCCAATGTCGTTGTTCAAATTGCCTTGGGTTGCCAGACTGGCCTCGCCGGGGGCAAAGGCCTGCAGGATGGACGCAATCATTTGCGTCACTGTGGTCTTGCCGTTGCTGCCGGTCACCGCAATCAGCGGCAGATCAAACTGCGCGCGCCATGCCCGTGCCAACTGGCCTAGCGCGGCTTTGGTGTCCTGCACTTCAATGCGCGGCAGCCCAGGCGGCAGACGATCCGTGTCCAAACCACTGCGGCAAATGACAGCCACCGCGCCCTTGGCCTGTGCCTCGTGCAGCAGCGCATTGGCGTCGAATGTTTCGCCCTGCAATGCCACAAACAGATCGCCGCTGGCAATGCTGCGGGTGTCGGTGTGGACCCGCGTGATCGCGGTTGACGCGTCACCTTGCACCGCCATGGGCACACTTGCGGCCTGAGCGCCGGCAGCGAGCCATTGGGCGACCTGTCCCAGCGTCATCAGTGCAGCGCTCATGCCTGCACCTCCAAAACCTTGCGCTTGGCCAGAGCATCGAGCGCATGCGTGCGGTCAGAAAAAACCGATTTGACGCCATTGATTTCTTGCGTCTCTTCGTGTCCCTTGCCCGCCAGCAAGACCACATCGCCTTTGGCGGCGCGGCCAATGGCGCTTTGGATGGCGCTGCTGCGGTCCACCTGGACTTCGGCCTGTGGCTGTCCGGCCATGCCCGCCAGAATCTGCGCCACGATGCTGGCTGGCTTTTCGCTGCGCGGGTTGTCGCTGGTCACCACGGTGTGGTCGGCCTTGGCGGCTGCAATCGCGCCCATCAAAGGGCGTTTGGCGGCGTCGCGGTCGCCTCCGCAGCCGAACACGCACCACAGTTGGCCCGCGCGCTCCTTCGCGAGCGGGCGCAGGGCGTCCAGGGTTTGCGCCAGGGCGTCGGGCGTATGGGCGTAGTCCACCACGACCAAGGGGGCGTCGTCACCGCCCAGGCACTCCAAACGGCCGGGCACCGGGCGCAGTTGTTCGCACGTCTGTACCGCCACAGCCAGGCCCACGCCGAGTGCGCGCAGCGTGGCCACGACGTTCAATAGATTGCTGACGTTGTAATGGCCAATCACCTGGCTTTGCAGCGTGCACGTTTGTCCCTCTTCCACCAGGTCAAAACGCAAGCCGCCTGCGCTGTGCATGATGTTGCGCGCCTGCAGTCGAGCGGCGCCTTGCATGGACGTGGTCCAAAGGTCCAGTTCCGGACTTTCATTCGCCAGTTCCTGGGCCAATGTCGCACCTTGGGCGTCGTCAATGTTGACCACCGCGCTTTGCAAGCCACTCCAACGGAAAAGGCGGCGCTTGGCCTCCCAGTAGGCTTGCATGCTGCCGTGGTAGTCCAAATGGTCCTGGGTGAAATTGGTGAACACGGCAAGCCGAATGCGCAACCCGTTCAAGCGGCCTTCTTCAATGCCAATCGATGATGCCTCGATTGCACAGGCGCGCAGTCCTTGCGACACATATTGCTTCAATGCGGCTTGCAGCGAAACCGCATCGGGCGTGGTCATGCCGGTCGAGCGCAGCGCGGCCAAGGCATCACGGTGTTGCGCTGCAGAGGGTGCCTTGGGCAGCGGGGGCTGGCCCACGCCCAAGGTGCCAACCACGGCACAGGCTTGGGTCATCGGGGCAGGCAATGCGCTCAAAGCTTGCGCCAACCACCATGCGCACGAGGTCTTGCCATTGGTTCCCGTGATCGCCAACACATTCAGATGGTGGGAGGGGTGGTCAAAGAAGGCATCGGCAATGGCACCTGCGTCGGCCTTCAAACCCTGGTAGGCGGCCACGCGGCTATCGTCCAAGCCAAAGGCGTCCAGGTCCTGGGCCTCGACCAAGCAGGCGGCCACTCCTTGCTGCAAAGCCCGGGCGACGTAATGGCGTCCGTCAACCATGGCACCCGGCGTGGCGACAAAACCATCACCGGCGCTCAGGCTGCGGCTGTCACTGCCCAGCGTGCCAGGCACCAGCGTGCGCAGCCACTGCGCAGCGTGTTCGGGTGTGGAAAGTGCGGTGCGCATCAGAAGCTCTCTTGCACGCCCGTTGCGACGACTTGGGGGCGGATAGCGATGTCGGGCTGCACGCCCATGACCCGCAGTGTTTGCTGCACGGTTTCGCTGAACACGGGTGCGGCCACTTCGCCGCCAAAGTATTTGCCTGCGCTGGGTTCGTCCAGCATCACGCCCACCACGATGCGAGGCTGGTCAATGGGTGCCATACCGACAAACCAGCTGCGGTATTTGCGGTTGCCGTCACTGCCATAGCCTTTGCCCACCTGCTTGTAGGCGGTGCCGGATTTACCGCCCACCGAATAGCCGGCGGTTTGTGCTTTGGGTCCCGTGCCGCCGGGGCCTGCGGCCATTTGCAGCATCTTGCGCACTTTGGCGGCGGTGTCGGCGGTAAATACCGGTACGCCTGCAGGTTGCTCATTGTTTTTGAGCAAGGTGGCGCGGATGATTTGGCCGTCGTGCGAAAACACGGTGTACGAGCGCACCATTTGAAACAAAGACGCCGACAGACCGTAGCCATAGGAGGCCGTGGCCTGTTCAATGGGACGCCAGGTTTTGCCAGGACGCAAGCGCCCCGATACCGCGCCAGGAAATTCAATCTGGGGCTTTTGCCCGAAACCCGCACTAGAAAACGTTTCCCACATTTCAGTGGCGGGCATTTGCATGGCGATTTTGGTGGTGCCCACGTTGCTCGAAACCTGAATCACTTGCTCCACCGTGAGCGCCCCGTGGGGGTGGGCATCGCGGATCGTGGCGCCGGTGATCGTGACCGAGCCGGGCGAGGTGTCAATCACCGTGGACGTTTTCACCCGGCCCGTATTCAGGGCCAAACCGATGGTGAAAGGTTTCATCACCGAACCTGGTTCAAAGGTGTCGGTCAGTGCCCGGTTGCGCAGTTGGGCGCCACTCAGGTTGACACGTTTTTCCGGGTCGTAGCTGGGGTAGTTGGCCAGTGCCAGCACTTCGCCGGTGAGCGCATCGAGCACCACAATGCTTCCCGCCTGGGCCCGGTTGGCCAGCACTGCGTCGCGCAGTTTTTGGTAGGCAAAAAACTGCACTTTGGTGTCAATGCTGAGCTGAACATCTTTGCCCGCCTCCGGCTGCACGGTTTCGCCCACTTGCTCGACTGCGCGCCCCAGGCGGTCTTTGATCACATGGCGGCTGCCTGCGCGCCCCAAGAGCGCGCTATTGAACAGCAGCTCCACGCCCTCTTGGCCGTTGTCCTCTACGTTGGTAAAGCCCACGACATGGGCGGCAGCCTCGCCTTCGGGGTACTGGCGGCGGTACTCGGTACGCTGGTAAATGCCTTTGAAATTGAGCTCGGCAATTTTCTTGGCGTCTTCGGGGTCGATCTGGCGCTTGAGCCAGACAAAACTCTTGTCTTCGTCGGCCAGCTTTTTGGCGAGATCCGCCTCGGCAATGCCCAGGAGCTTGGCGAGTTGCTTGCGTTCGCCCGGCTCCAGCGACACGTCTTCTGGGATCGCCCAGATGCTGGGCGCAGGAACGCTGGAGGCCAGTATCAGCCCATTGCGATCCAAGATACGCCCGCGGTTGGCGGGCAACTCCAGCGTGCGGTTGTAGCGCACCTCGCCTTGGTGCTGGAAGAAGTCGTTGTTGAACACCTGGATGTAGGCCGCGCGCGCACCCAGAGCCGCAAAGCCCAGCGCCAAGGCGCCAACGATGAATTTGCTGCGCCACACCGGCGTGCGGCTGGTCAGCAAGGGGCTGGCGGTGTACTGGATGCTGCGGCTCATGGCTGCTTCTCGGGGCTTTCGCCCTTGCCCAGGTACAAAGTAATGCCCGGGCTGACCTGGCGCATTTGCAGTTTGTCGTGGGCCACACGCTCCACCCGAGCCGGTGTCGCCTGGCTGCGCTTTTCCACTTGCAGGCGTTCAAAGTCGGTGTTCAGGTTGCGGGCTTCGCGGTGCGCTTTTTCCAACTCGGTAAACAAGCGGCGCGATTCATACTGGACACCGACCAGGTACATGGCACTGGCCAGCGTTGCCAGCACGAGTGCAACATTGAAGCGGGTCATGCGCGTGCACCCAAGGCGGTGGCGCTGCGAACCGCCATGCGCATGATGGCGCTGCGTGCGCGGGGGTTGGCAGCCACTTCGGCGGCGCTGGCACGGCTGCGCCCCACAGCGCGCAGGTGCATGGGTTTGGGCGCTGCAAAGGGCGTGCGGCGGTCGTAGACATCCTTGGAGTGTTGGGCAATGAATTGCTTGACGATGCGGTCTTCCAGGGAATGGAAGCTGATCACCACCAGGCGTCCACCCGGTTGCAGCACGGCCAAGGCCGCGTCTAACGCCTGTTGTAGCTCTTCAAGCTCGGCATTGATGAAAATCCGAAAAGCCTGAAATGTGCGCGTTGCAGGGTTCTGGCCCGGCTCGCGGGTTTTGACCGTGTCAGCCACGAGTTGGGCCAGTTCGGTGGTGGTGGCAAGAGGTCCGTGCTCTTGTCGGCGCGCAACAATCGCCTTTGCAATACCGCTAGCAAACCGTTCTTCGCCGTAGTCACGTATCACCTCCGTAATGTGTTCCAGGTCTGCATCGGCCAGCCATTGCGCGACGCTGATGCCGCGCGTGGTGTCCATGCGCATGTCCAGCGGACCTTCGAAGCGAAAGCTAAAACCGCGCTCAGGGCTGTCGATTTGGGGTGAACTCACGCCCAAGTCCATCAATATGCCGGCCACGCTCGCGTTTGGCAGCTCGCCGAGCTGTGAAAAGGGCGCGTGTCGGATCGAAAAGCGCAGATCCACCATGTCGTCAGCGCGAGCGATGGCTTCGGGGTCCCGGTCAAAGGCGATCAAACGCCCTTGGCTCGAGAGGCGTGACAAGATGCTGCGCGAGTGGCCGCCGCGGCCAAAGGTGGCGTCTACGTAAACGCCGTCTTCGGGCGGGTTGGCGCTTTCTGTTGGCTTATCGAAGAGCGCATCCACCGCTTCTTGCAGCAAGACGGTGGTGTGCGCGAGAGGTGCGGTCACGGAAGCGCTCAGAACGAGAAATCTTTGAATACGTCGGGCATTTGCCCTTGCATGGCTTGGGCTTCCTGGGCTTCGTAGGTGGCTTTGTCCCAGAGTTCAAAGTGGTTGCCCATGCCCAGGAGCACAGCGTCTTTGCTGATGCCTGCCGCGGTGCGCAGTTCGGGGGAGATCAGGATGCGCCCGGTGCCGTCCAGCTCCACGTCCATGGCATTGCCCAAGAAGATGCGTTTCCACCACTGGGCAGACATAGGCAAAGCGGCAATGCGGTCACGAAACAAATCCCACTCGGGGCGGGGAAAGACCATCAGGCAACCATGGGGGTGTTTGGTCACTGTCAGCAAGCCCGCGGCAACGGCGCTGATGACGTCACGGTGCCGGGTCGGCACAGAAAGCCTTCCCTTTGCGTCTAACGTGAGCGACGAAGCACCTTGAAACACCACAACAACCCTCTTTTCCAACACGCGTGGTTTTGCAGCCATGCGCTGCCAGATTTACCACTAAATTGCACTTTTTTGCACTTTACCAGCAAATTTGGTGTTTAGGGACGGGTTGCCACAATCTTTTTCCAATGAAATCAAAGACTTAGACGCGTTTTTTGAACTTAAAAAAGGGAAAAATATGTTCTAGATTAAGCACTTAGGCTTTCTAGTGAAAGTGTTGCTTGAATAGATGCCGGCGTCCCGTCTGCGACGTCGGGCTACCAACGCGAAACGGGCTGACAGTGCTGACAAAAAAGCCGGGGTGAATCCGTCAAGGCGCATCGCGCAAATGCACGTGCGCAAGGGCCTCGACACCAGCGGCATGCCAAGCGGCACCAAGCAGCAGGCCGACGTCATTGAAATGCACCTCGGAGCTGCGCGCAGCCGCCTTTCGCAGCCACCGCAGCAAGAGCGCTGTGGCCGAGGTGTCCATCCTCACCAGCGTGGCGCAGTCCACCTGCAATGGGCCAGGCGTGGGTTCCGCCAATCCCAGACCCGTTTCCCCGAGTACGTGGCCATGCAAGTACCAAGGCGAGTTGCCCGGGGGCTCCGGCATCACCGGTGTGGTGGCCAAAGCATCACCGATAAAGTGAACGGTGCTTGGGCGCCAAAGAGGCGCAGGCTCAATGTAGGTCAGACAAAAATCGGTACAGGCTGCGTCGAAAGCAGCGCGCATGCCCATGAGGGCCAGCAGGCAAAAGCGCAGCTGCCAAAGATGGCGATTTATCTTCGGGCTGCCGATGGGCGTTGCCTGCTCCAAGACATACAGCAGGTTGGGTGTATCAATAAACATCAGCTGCGCAGGCGAAGCCTGCTCCGCTTTGAACACCGCCGTCAGCTGGACTGCAGCGTCTGCCTCAATCGTGCTCAAGGACGTCCAGTCGATGGTGCAGTTCCCGCCTTGCGACCAATGGGTTTGGAGCTCCTGCGCAACCACGCGGTTGAGCACGCTGGGACAGCGCCAAAAGCGCGTACCAGTGGGTTGATTCGGTTTTTCCAGGCGTTTGGGTATTTCCAGCGTGTCGCGCGAGGCAAAAGGTTCTGCCTTGGTACTGGAGTGGCGCCGCCACTGGGGGGTGTGTCCATCCCAAAAATCAAAATACTCCAGCACGGACCAGTCAAACTGCGCTTGGTTACCTGTTGCGCGGTAAATATCGAGCAAGGCCAGCAAGCGGCGCAACGCATGCTCAGATCGCATCTCATTGCCCCGCAGGGATCGCGTCAAATGCTGTTCCGCCAGCTCATACTGGGCCTGTGCAAATAGCTCAGCCGCTTTGGCCAAGACCTCATCGGGCAGCTCTGCACCGGTCGTAGCGCCCCTGGGTGCAAACCGAATGGCCGCCCGTTCACTGAGCTCGCCACTGGTGGCGGCCAATGCCGATTTGGCGGCATGCGCGTCCAGGCTTTGCACCAGCAATGCCGAGGCTGGCATTTCGCTGTGGTGCATCATTTGGGTCAGCACGCCTGGTGCCGCCAGTACGGACGTGGAAAACTCGGTGTTTGCACCTGCAACCAATGCGCTTGCACCGAAATTGGAATCGGACGGCTTACCGCGACTGGAGACCCACAGTGAGTCCAGCTGGGCCTCAATCTCGTCGATTTTCTTCAGCGTATCGCCTCGCACCGTTCCCGTGCGTTGCGCGCGGGTGGGAAGGCCGGCCAGCGTGGGCTCTGAGACCTCGCCGGCCTGGCGCTTTTGTACGCTGCGCAGATAGGCAAACTCCTGCTTGCGCACATGGTTGACTTGGCGCATCCACTCGGTGCGAGCGGATTGGGTAAGTGCATCGGCACCAGCGCTCGGCGATTCCCTCGGGGCAACACTCGCAGGTGATGACGGGGTTTCGCTCATGGTGTGCCGCGCTTTCGCTTTTTAGTCACCAAACATTTTTTGCTTGAGTTCCCGGCGCTGCTGGGCTTCCAGCGACAGCGTAGCGGTCGGACGTGCGAGCAAGCGGCCCACGCCAATGGCTTCGCCTGTCTCATCACAATAGCCGTAGTCCCCCGCGTCGATGCGGGCAATCGACTGTTCGATCTTTTTCAGCAGCTTGCGTTCGCGGTCGCGGGTGCGCAACTCCAGGGCGTGCTCTTCTTCAATGGTGGCCCGGTCAGCGGGGTCAGGAACCACCGAGGTGTCCTCACGCAAGTGCTCTGTGGTCTCGCCGGCGCTGCTCAAAATGTCGCGTTTGAGTACGTTGAGCTTGAGTCTGAACGCTGCCATTTGCACCTCGTTCATGTACTCCGAGTCCGGCATGGCGAGTAACTCAGCATCTGTGAGGCGCTCCACTGGCGTGGTTTTCCAATTGTTGGCCAGTTTGCTGTCTTTTTTCACGATGGCCGGAATCACCGGGGGCGCAAAAACGGCTTGGCTCGACGGGTTGAAGCTGGCCTTGGCCGCAGTGGATGCCACGGACTGCGCCATCGACGGCACGGTCAACATCGCCAGACGCGACGAAGGGCGGCCTGACTTCACGGGAACGGTGCTTGCTGCGACTGGTGCAGGAACGGGGGCGACGGCTTTGGAAGGAGATGAATTCACAGGGGCTTTGGTTGGGGATTCGACCACGGCGGCAGGCGCCATGGCAGGAGTTGCTTTGCTTGGTACTTTTTTCACCGCAGCGGGTGACGCAGTCACTTTCTTGGCCACGGCAGGTTTGCTTGCGACCGGGCTGGGCTTTGTCTTGGCAGGGATGGTGGCCTTGGTCGGCGACGCCTTGGTAGCGGCTTTTGCGCTTGCCTTTACGGGTGCTTTGGCCGGCGACTTGGCCGGTGTTTTAGCGGGTGTTTTGGCCACTGTCGCAGCGGGCTTCTTTGCCGCAGGCGCGGGTTTGGGTGCGGCTTTCACAGGCGCTTTGACAGCAGGTTTGGCTTTGCTTGGCGTGGCTGCAAGCGGGGTCGCTTTGGCCTTTGGCTTCGCAATGGGGCTCGCCTTTGCCTTGCTCGGGCTTGCTTTGATGGCTTTCACTGCTGGACTCCTAACTGTAACGCGATGGTCGAGGGTAGGGTGTTTCGGCTCCCCTGCGCTGGAGGCAGGCAATGCACCCGTCCCTTCGGCGCGGGAGTGTACAGCCTTCGTTGCGGGGAACCCCATCATTTGCAAAAGCGCTACCAACATGGGGTCTCCAGAAGCACGTGAATCACCGGGCCAAGAATATGCTGCACCGCAGCATACGCTTATTGTCGCTGAAAAATTAAACCAGTGATTGCTCCAAGCCCTGCAACAGAATGTCTTTGGGCAGATCGATGCCAATAAACACGAGTTTGCTGTTTTTCACTTCATCAGCGCCCCAGGCCGGGCCCAAATCGCTGCCCATGAGCTGGTGCACGCCTTGGAAGATTACTTTGCGCTCGCTGCCCTTCATATACAGAACGCCTTTGTAGCGCAGCATGCGCGGGCCATAGATGTTGACGATGGCGCCCAGGAAGTCTTCCAGTCGCGCCGGGTCAAAGGCGCGGTCTGACTTGAACACAAAGCTTTTGACGTCGTCATCCACATGGTGGTGGTGCGCATGGTGGCTGTGGGAAGGATGGTCACAGTGCGCATCGTGGTGGTCATGGTCGTGGTGATCGTGTCCGTGGTCATGCGCATCTGGCGTCAGGAAATCAGGGTCGATATCGAGTTTGGCGTTCAAATTGAAGCCGCGCAGGTCAAAAAAGTCCTTGATCGCGACTTCGCCGAAGTGCACGAGGTGCTGGGGCGCACGCGGGTTCATGTGCTTGAGGCGGTGTTGCAATGCGTCCAGGTCGGCTGCAGACACCAATTCGGACTTGCTGATGAAAATCTGGTCGGCAAAGCCCACTTGGCGGCGCGCTTCCTGGCGGTCGTTGAGTTGCTCGGGCGCGTGCTTGGCGTCGACGAGGGTCAATATGGCGTCCAGTAGGTAGGACTCGGCCACTTCATCGTCCATAAAAAAGGTTTGCGCCACCGGGCCGGGGTCGGCCAGACCGGTGGTCTCGATCACCACGCGGTCAAAGTCCAGCTCACCTTTGCGCTTTTTCTCGGCCAAGCTTTGCAAAGTTGCGCGCAGGTCTTCGCGGATGGTGCAGCAAATGCAGCCGTTGCTCATTTGGATGATTTGCTCGGTGGTGTCGGACACCAAAATGTCACTGTCAATGTTTTCTTCGCCGAATTCGTTCTCAATCACGGCGATTTTTTGGCCATGCGCCTCGTGCAAGATGCGTTTGAGCACCGTGGTTTTGCCAGCGCCTAAAAAGCCGGTCAAGATCGTCGCGGGGATGAGGGACATAGGAGATTTCCAATCGGAGTGAGAACGGCGCTATTTTCGCAGGCTCGTTGCCAGCGGCGCTCAGCACGGGCGCTAAAGCCCGAAAGTGCGCCCTGACTTGTTGACATGCGTCAGCAAAGGGCTGGCGCATTACGTCTACAGTGAGACTATTTACAACTTGGAGTGTTTTGATGATTTCACTGGATGCCGACCAAAAAGCCAAACTCATGAGTGACCTGCGGGTCGTGATCGACGATGCGCAGGAGTTGCTGCGCATGACGGCAGACCAGGTGGGTGACAGCGCCGTGGGGGTGCGCGCCCGGGTGGAAGCGCGCCTTGCGGACGCAACACGGGATCTGCAGCACCTGCAAGACGATGTGGTGGCCCGCGCGAAGGCGGCCGGACACGCGACCGACGAGTTTGTGCAAGAGCACCCCTGGCAGTCCATCGGCATTGCCGCAGGACTGGGCCTGGTGGTGGGCTTGCTCATTGCACGGCGCTAATTCTGGGGTACCAAGCCGATGCGTGAGTCACCGAAAACTGAGTCTTCCAGCCAAGCGCCTGGGGCGCACGCCGCGGCCCCCGATGGCTTGCTCGCCTCGCTCAAGCAGCTGTTGAAGACTGTTTTAGAGACGCTGCAGGTGCGCCTGGAGTTGTTGGGCACCGAACTGGAGGCGGAAAAAAGCCGCCTCTTCGACGTGCTGGTGATGGCGCTTCTTGCGCTGGTGTTTTTGGCGTTGGGATTGGTGCTGCTGTGCGGCGCGGTGATCCTGCTGTTTCCCGATGGCTGGCGCTTGGCAGCAGCCGCTGGTCTGGCAATGTTCTTCCTGGCGGGTGGCGTGGCTTTGGTGTTGCTGGCGCGGCGACGCCTGCGCCACCCTTTGGGCATGTTCCACGCCAGTGCCCAAGAGCTGGCGCGGGACCGGGGCGAGTCGTGAGCGCCAAAGCTACCGATTTGCGCATGCGCCAGGAGCGCATCCTGCGTCGCAGCGCACAGCTGCGAACCGATGTGGTCTGTCAAAGCGAATTCTTGAGAGCCCCTTTGGCGCAAGTCGACCGCCTGCAGCGGGGTGTGCAGTGGTTGCGACTACACCCGATTGGCATGGCTGCCTTGGCGGCCGCCACATTGGCCTTGAAGCCGCGCAACGCCATGTCAAAAATCGGCCGGGCTTGGACGCTGTGGACCATGCTGAGCCGCTTTTTGCGATAGCCGGGGTCAATAGGGCTTAAGGCTCTTCCACACGGCCATCGGTGTGCCGTGCAAAGCGGCCTTTGTCTCGCGCATGCACCGGATCACTGGGGCCCCACGGCCAGCCACCGAACTCGGTGCGTCGGTAGTCGGCAAAAGCCTGGTGGATTTCGGCTTGGGTATTCATCACGAACGGGCCGTACTGGGCCACCGGCTCCGCAATCGGGCGGCCCTGTAGCAGCAACAACTCTGTCTCATGGTCGCCGTTGACCAGTTCCAGCCCATGCTGCGCCCGCACTTCCACGACCGATGGCGCGCCAATGTCCTGCCCATCCATGGCGATGGAGTGGCCTTTGAAAAAATACAGCTGGCGGCGCGTTCCGGCATGCGCTGCGGGCGGCAGTGTCCAGTGCGCTCCCGGCGCCATGCGAATTGTGAAGATCGCAAGGTCTGCGTCCGCCTCGCTGGCCCACGAGTCAGGCGGCGGCGGCAGGCCTTTGGCGCCCTCCAGGGCACCCGCCACCACCACCACATCGGTCGTGCGCCCGTGCGCATCGACATGGTGGACGGTTTGAACCTTTTCTCCCCAGAACATGGTGAAGTGGGGCTCTGCCATTTTGTTTTTGGCCGGAAGGTTGAGCCAAATCTGAAACAGTTCAGTCGGGTTGGGCGCCGCTGTATTGCGCAGTGGGAACATCTCGCAGTGCACGATGCCTTTGCCCGCGGTGAGCCACTGCACATCGCCCGGGCCAAAGCGGGCCGTGGCACCGACGGAGTCGGAATGGTCAATATGGCCTTGGCGCACGATGGTGACTGTCTCGAACCCCCGGTGCGGATGGGCTGGAAAGCCTGGCACCGTGGTGCCGTGGTACATGCTCCAGCCGTCTTTGCCGCCAAAGTCCTGGCCCAGATTGCGCCCGCTTAAGGCGGCATCCGGCCCCATCTGCGCATTGCCGCGCGGATAGGCGTCCACGTGGTGCACGCAAAACAAAAAGGGATCGATGGTCGGCCATGGCGGCGCTGCGAGTGCGGCGATCGAAAGAATGTTGGAGCTTTGTGCCATGGCTTGCCTGTAGGTAAAAGGTGGGGAATGGAAGGGTCATCCAAGCATCGCAAGAGCGGTTGATAATGCCCAACCATGATTCTCCTCCCATTGTTGGGCCGTCTTGTTGTGTCGCTGTCGTTGATCGCCGCCATGATCGCCTGGACGGTTGGCGCGCGGGTCGAAAGCCCCTTGCAAGCGTCTGCCAAGGCGCCGCCTGGTCAGGCCAACGCCGCAGGTCACTGGGTGGAGCGCGCGCGCGGCAGCATTCCTATGCCCGCCGGGGTATTGGCCGCCCACGCCAGTGCTTTGGTGGCTATGCCGGACTCCGACCCCGCGGCACTCAGTGCGTTTTGGTTTGCCGGAGACCGCGAAAGCGCGCCCAATGTGGAGATTGCGGCCTCCCAGTTCAATCGGAAAAGCCAATCCTGGACGGCACCCCAAATGGTGGTCAATCGCCATGTTGCAGCGAGTGTGTTGGGCACTGGCATTCGGCGCTTGGGCAATCCGATCGCCTGGCTAGACCCCCGTGGACGACTGCATTTGTTTGTGGTGGCAACCGGCTTGGGCGGATGGTCGGCATCGCGCATCCTGCATTTGGAGCAATCCAGCCCGGTGGGTGACGGCAACTTTCAGTTTCAACCGGTGGGGGTGATCCCTTTGTCTTGGTTGTGGAACGTGAGCTACCTGGTGCGTACCGCGCCGCTGCCTTTGGCCGATGGTGGCATGGTGCTGCCTGCGTATTTTGAGATTGGTGCCAAAGTCTCCGTTGCACTGCGTTTTGACCAGTACGGCTCTTTTCTGGGCATGACACGCATTTCAAAGAGAACCTTTACCTTGCAACCCGCTTTGCTCACCTTGACTCCCACCCACTGGCTGGCGCTGATGCGCGACCATGGCGAGGACGGAAAAATTCGGGCCTCCGAGACTTTGGATGGTGGTGCGACTTGGCTGGACGCCAAGGATCTTCCGTTGCCCAACCCGGACGCGGGAGTTGCAACGCTCAGCATTGGCGACATGCATTTGTTGGCCTACAACCCGTCAAATGAGAAACGCAATGCATTGACCTTGGCCAAGTCCAGTGCAGGCACGGACTGGTCTTCTGTCATGGAGTTAGAGCAGGGCCCGGAGGGGCACGAGTACTCCTATCCTGCGATGGCGTGGGCTGATAACAGTCTCTGGGTGAGCTACACGGATCGACGCAAAAGCATTGCTTGGCGGCGTTTCGATTGGAAGCCGGGAGCCGTGGCCCCATGAATATCTCGGAAGTTTGTACGGCACTGACTTTGCATTACGCGCCCTTGCTGCCGTCTGCGCAAAGCCTTTTGTGGGCGCGCCATCTGGTGTGGAGTGTGGTCATGGCAGCGGTGGGATTGGGGCTGGCGACCCGCATGCCGCGTCTGCCCCGTTTGTCGCGATTGTTGCCATGGATCCTGGGGCTGTGGGCCTGGTTGCCCGGCACGTGGGGGGCGAGTTATTGGCTCGGACTGGCGTTCCAAATTCCCAGTTTGAGTGCTGCCTTTTTAGCGATGTCCGTGCTCCTGCATAGCGTCTTGCGTAAGACGACACAGCCCAATGAATCCACGCAAGTGACAAACCAATGGGGCTTTGCTTGGGTGCTGATAGCGGTTGTCACTGGCCTTGTGCTCTTGCTCGATACCTTCGCAGGCTTCGATTTTTCCATTTACCAATGGGGGTTTTCACCCCTGGCGTTTGCGCTGGCGCTCTGCCTTGCGTTGCTGCCATGGATCGTGTCGGGCAAGCAGGGTTTGCGCCCCGCCCCCGTGTGGTCCATGCTCGCGGCGCTCTTGGTTTATTGGTTCACGCGTTGGCCCACTGGCAATGTGTGGGACGCGGTGTTGGATCCGTGCCTGTGGCTGGTGGCGTCGGCTTACCTGCTGCGCAGGCCTTGGCGCTGGGGCTGAGTTTTCCTTCGGGTTTCTCTCAGGGCTGCGCGGCCAGCAACCATTCACGCCCAAACAACCACTGCTGCGGATACCAGAGATTTGACAGCGTCACTTCGCCCGCCTTGTGACGGCTTTTGACATGCCAGCGGTAGCCCAGCACTGTGCATTGCGGCGCACACAGCGGTGCGCTCGCTTGTGAGTCATCGTCCAACCAAATGACGGCGTCAAAATTCGCGAGCAAAAACGCGAGTCTGGGTGCGTCGGGCATCTCAGGGTGCAGCGCGCCAGTGTTGCGCCCAGCTACGTCGAAAGGCACGAAGGTACTGTCCGGCAAGATGAAGTGAAAACGCTCGTACTGCGCGGTAAATCCGTTGGGCACCGCCACGCGTTTTCCGGACAGCTGCGACAGCGCGCTTGCCGGGAATTGGGCTTGTGCACTGTCCAGCGGCGCCACCATCAGTCCAAAGCAGGCATAGACGCTGAAGCACCCCACGAGCGCCGCATTGCGGCTCCAGCTGCTGCGCACCAAGGCCGCGATCGCGGATGCCAGCCCGGCCACCACCGTAGCCATGGCCAGCCCGCGTGTCCAAGGAGAAGCGATGTCCATGTCGCCGACGACCCAGGCAATGCGTCCGAGGATGAGCAAGGCAGTGCTGGTGATCAGCAGGGTCAACAAAAACCAGATGCGGGCGATGCGCTCCCAATGCAGTGCCAGCAGAATGGCCAAGGCCGGCATGGCAGGTATCACATAGCGCGCGGACCGCTGGCTGGGAATGCTGAACACCACCAACCACACGATCAGCCACAGCCACAAAATCCGCTGCGCTGGCGGCGTTTGCGCCCACACAGGGCCCTTTGCCAGCCGTTTCACACCAGCCGTTGCCAATCCCAGCACCACCAACAGCAGCAATCCTGCGTTCTCAAGGTAGGCCAGCAACTGTGTCCACAGGGGATAGTCCCCCCACAGAGCTGCGTGCCAGTAGCCCTGGCCGCCAGCCAATTTGCCTGCGTTTTCGCCCACCACAAACTCTTGCCATACCGCAGCAGGATCGGGGTCCAGCGCAAACCAGAGCGCAAAAACACCCAGGGCAAGGACCGCACTCCAAGCCACGGCCAGGGTCACCCTCCAAACGGATGACCAGCGCGGCGCAGCGTTGACCAGCAGCACGCACCACAAGGTGGCTGCGGCCGGGGCGACCAGCGCAAAGGATTTGTAGAGCAGCCCGATGCCCATGCACAAGCCCAACAGGCTGAAGCATGCGAGCATGGGGAGCGCACGCCCAGTGGCAGGGTTTGCCTGCTTGGCCCGCGCCAATTCGCTCCACAGCACGAACGCCACGGGAACCGACAGCCAAAACGTTTCCGGCGCCGACGTCAGGAAGACGCGGCAGTAGCGAAACGTGGAGAAAAAGGCCAGATAAATCAGCGCCGCCAGCACACCGGTTCGCCAGTCTCCTCGCATCTGCTTGGCGCACCAAGCCACCGCCGCCGCCGTGGACAAGGTGTAGACCACGCTAGGCAGGCGAAGTGCCACCAGCGACCAGTTCGCACCCCAGTGGGTGGCAATGAAAGACTGCCAAAACAGCATGGGCGGCTTGGTGTTGCGCATATGCTCCAGGTCTGACACCAAGGGCAGCCAATGGCCCGATGCGGCCGTGAGGCGGGCAATGTGGATGTAGACCATCTCATCGCCATTGGTGGGGGCGTAGAAACTGCCCAGCCCGAAGAAATACAGGGCTACCGCCACCGACAGCAGCGCCAACCAAGGCCAGACGGCATCTGCCTGCTTGCGGTGGGGGGCGGTCGCGGGGCCCGGCATGGTGTCGCTCAGGACTTGCGAAAGGTCCAGCGGTCGTTGGCCAGAAAGTTGCTCACGCTGGCGGCCACGATGGAGACGACGTTGGCCAGGCGGTAATCCATCAGGCCCGAGAGCAGCATGGTGAGCACGTACTGCAGGCCAATGCCAAAGGCGCAGGCGGTCGCGTACTGGCTGAATTCCACCCCCAGCATGCGAAGACCCACGGGCCCGGGAGATTCATCGGCTTCCAAGGTTTGGACGCGGTCCTTCCAGGTCCACAGGCGGTTCCAGGTGAAGTTGTTGATGGTGGCGATAAGAATGGCCAGCGCCAAAGAGAAGTAGGGCTTTTGGTAGGCGGATTCGATGGTGTTGAACAGCACCTCGTGGCCGAAATGCAGCACCACCAGATTCACCACCGCACCGCTGGCGCCTACGATTCCGAATTTCAAATACCGGTAGCGCTCAATCCAAGCCAGGGCCCAAAGAATGAGCCGCTGCACACCGCTCATGCTGGCACCTGCAATCCATCCGCGGACTGCAAAAAGGCCAGCGCATCGGCCAGCACCGGGTCCGGCGCAATGCGCTTGAGGCACTGGTTGTCGCCGTCGCAAAAAGTCAGGCGGTGGTTGTAGGCCGACAGGCACGGCGAGCAGGCGATGCCAGACTCCAGCACCACATTGCGTTGGCCCAAGGGCCCATAGAGCTTGCCGGTCTCTGGCCCGAAAAACACCATGGTTTGGATGGGTGTGAGTGTGGCAAAGTGCCCCGGCCCGCCGTCGTTGGTGATCAGCAGCCGGGCGGCATGGAACAGCATCAGCAGTTCGCGGATGCTGCGGGTGTAACCCGTCAGGTCAATGCAGGCGGTATGGCGGACTTGGGCCATCAGCTCACGCGCCAAAGGCGCATCGTCTTTGAGTCCGATCAGACCCACCGCGAAACCTGCGGCACACAGGCCCTGGGCCACCCGCGCGTAATGCGCTGCGGGCCAGGCCCGCTCGGGCAAGATGCCGCCGCCCGCATACAGCAACACGAGTGCGCGCCCCTGGGTGACTGGATGGTCGGTGTGAACCTGGTGCTGGTAGGTGGCGAGTTCGGCGTCGCTCAAGCGCACCGAAAGCTCGGTGTCCTGGGGCAGCTCGCGAATGGCCCCAGCCTTGTTGCGTGGCATGGATCCCGCGCTGTCCAGTGCATCCACCAAGGACAAAAACTGTTTGCTGATGTGCTGGTAGGGGTTGTAGGGAATCGCGTGGTTGATAAAGCTGCCGCGGTACAAGCCTTCTTGCGTGTGTGCCGTAAAGCCCACCCGCACGGGCGCGCCTGTGGTGAACGACAGCAGGGCGCTGACGCGGGAAAACAGCTCGCAATCAATCACCGCGTCCAGCCGTAGTTTGCGCATCGCCAGGCTGACTTTCAGAATGTCGCCAATGAGCGCGCCACCGGAGCTGTCGTCGAGGCTGTGCATGTGCTGCGCCTCGGTCAATTGCAGCAGCTTAGAAACTTCTTGGTTTTTCTTGAGCTGCAGAATGTGAATCTTGGCTTGCGGGTACTGCCTGCGCAGTTGCGCAAACATGGGTCCCGCCAGCACGACGCTGCCCATCTCAGACAGCAGGATCACCAGGATGTTTTTTGCATCCTTGGCGATGCTGGGCTGAGGTGAAAAAACGGCGGTGCAATGCGCCCAGACAGACACCACGCCACACAGGAGCTGGCCTACCCAGCGGTCAATGAAGCGTTGTGTCTGAAGTTTCATGGGCGCATTGGCACGGACTTACAGGCCTGCGGCGGCGCGCAGCGCAGCGGCTTTGTCGGTGCGTTCCCAGCTGAATTCCGGCTCTTCGCGACCAAAGTGGCCGTACGCGGCCGTCTTTTCATAGATGGGGCGCAGCAAATCCAGCATCTGAATAATGCCTTTGGGGCGCAAATCAAAGTGTTCGTTCACCAGCGCGGCAATTTTCTCGTCAGAGATCACGCCCGTGCCTTCGGTGTATACCGTCACATTCATCGGCTTTGCCACGCCAATCGCATACGCCACCTGAATCTGGCACTGCTTGGCCAGGCCAGCGGCCACGATGTTCTTGGCCACATAGCGCGCTGCGTAAGCGGCCGAACGGTCCACTTTGGTTGGGTCTTTGCCCGAGAACGCGCCGCCGCCATGGGGGCAGGCGCCGCCGTAGGTGTCCACAATGATTTTGCGTCCTGTCAAACCGCAGTCACCCTGGGGGCCGCCGACCACAAATCGACCGGTGGGATTGACCAGGTAGCGCGTGTTTTGCAGCCACTCTTTGGGCAGCACCGGCTTGATGATTTCCTCAATCACCGCGTCGATGAATTCCTGTTTCATGGTCGCGCCATTGCTCATCTCGGGGCTGTGTTGGCTGGACAAGACCACGGTGTCAATGCTGTGGGGCTTGCCATCGACATAACGCATGGTGACCTGGCTCTTGGCGTCCGGGCGCAAAAAGGGCAGACGGCCATCTTTGCGCAGTTGCGCTTGGCGCTCCACCAGGCGGTGGGCGTAATAGATGGGCGCGGGCATCAGCTCGGGCGTTTCGTTGCAGGCATAGCCGAACATCAGGCCCTGGTCGCCCGCACCCGTGTTCAGGTGGTCGTCAGAGGCATGGTCCACGCCTTGCGCAATGTCGTTGGACTGCTTGTCGTAGGCCACCAGCACCGCGCAGCCTTTGTAGTCAATACCGTATTCGGTGTTGTCGTAGCCGATGCGCTTGATCGTGTCACGTGCGACCTGGATGTAGTCCACGTGCGCATTGGTGGTGATTTCACCAGCCAAGACCACGAGTCCGGTGTTGCACAGGGTTTCTGCGGCCACGCGGGACTTGGGGTCCTGCTTGAAAATCGCGTCCAGGATGGCATCCGAAATCTGGTCAGCCACCTTGTCGGGGTGGCCTTCAGAAACAGATTCAGAGGTAAATAAAAAGTCGTTCGCCATAAATGGGTTCTCCAAATAAAAACAAGCATTTGCGTTGCTTGGGCTTTGGAGCCGTCAGCGAACGCTTTAGCAGATCTGCCCGAATGGACAAGGCACAATGGCGCGGCGCTTGCGCGTCTGCCCGTGTGGTGGTCGCCCTGCAAGTAGTTCATAACTCAGCGACCTTCGCGATTTTACTGTACCCATGCTGTTCGTATTCCAAGTGCTCTCCAGACTGCCCTTGTGGCTGCTGCATGCTGTGGGTGGCGCGCTGGGATGGATGGTGTTTTGGGTGTCGCCCGGCTACCGGCGCAATTTTTTAGCCAACGCCCAACAGGCGGGGATTGCCGGGCCGAAATGGCGTGCCGCCGTAGGCGCGGCGGGTCGCTTGGCGCTGGAAGTGCCCAGGCTCTGGTTGGGCAAGTCGGTTCCAGTGCGATGGCAAGGCGCTGAACTGGTGGACGCCGCCCTGGCGCGTGGCCAGGGCGTCGTGTTTGTGACCCCCCATCTGGGCTGCTTTGAAGTCACCGCACAGGCGTATGCGCACCGGTTTGGCTCCACACACCCCATGACGGCTTTGTACCGTCCCGCGCGCCAGGCTTGGCTGGCGGACTTGGAAGGGCAGGTTCGCGCCCGCCCGGGATTGCGCACCGCACCAACGAGTACCTCCGGTGTCAGGCAAATGCTCAAAGCGCTCAAAGCCGGGCATTGCGTCGGCCTCTTGCCAGACCAGGTGCCCCCTTTGGGTCAGGGGGTGTGGCTGCCGTTTTTTGGAAAACCCGCTTACACCATGACCCTGTCCGTGCGTTTGGCACAGATGACCGGCGCGGCGACTTTGCTGGCCTGGGGTGAGCGCCTGCGATGGGGCAGGGGTTACGTGGTGCACGTATTGCCTGTGCCCGATGTGCAGGGCATCGATGGCGCAACCGCCCTGGAGGCATTGAATAACGCCCTCGAAAACCTGGTCTTGCAACGCAGCGACCAGTACCTCTGGGGCTATGCACGTTACAAGCAGCCGCGAGCGGACTGAAAAATATGCTGACCCGAATTCCCTTGTTGCTCACGCAATGGCTGGCCGTGCTGCCGCTGTCGTGGCTGCGCGCGCTGGGCTGGTTCATGGGTGGGGTGCTTTACCTGGGCGTTGCATCGCGTCGCCACGTGGTGGATACCAATTTACGCCTTTGCTTTCCCGCATGGACGACAGCGCAGCGCCGCAAACAAACCTTGATGTGCTTTGTGTACTTTGCCCAAGCGTGGCTGGATCGGGGTTGGCTTTGGTATGCGTCGCCCGAGGTAACGCGCAAGCGGGTCAAGCTGGTGGGTGCGGTCCATGAGCTCGACGGCAATGCCCCCACCTTGATTTTTACGCCCCATTTCGTGGGAATGGACGCGGGCTGGGTCGCCTTGACCCAGCAAGTGAGCCGCAAGTTCATGACGATTTACGCCCGTCAAACCAATGCGGTGGTGGACGCCTGGATCCTCAAGGGCCGTCAGCGCTTTGGCACCGGCCGCCCCTTTGATCGCACGCTGGGATTCAAGCCGGTGCTCGCCGGGCTGCGCGCCGGGGAGCCTTTGTGCTTGTTGCCCGACATGAACTACGAGCCCAGCGAGTCGCTTTATGTGCCTTTTTACGGAATACCCGCTGCGACGATTCCCTCTTTGCCGCGGGTGGCCAAACTGGGGCGCGCCAAGGTGATCGTCATGGTGGCGCGAATTACCGCCCAGGGCTATGAGGTCGAAATTTCGCCAGCCTGGCCCAACTATCCCACCGATGATTTAGCGGCCGACACGGCGCGCATGAACCTGCGCCTGCAAAGCTACATTGACCAAACCCCTGCGCAGTACTACTGGGTTCATAAGCGCTTCAAAGACCCGCCACCTGGCATGACGCCGCCCTACTAGTCTCAGTGGCCTGCAGCTGGCTCAGATGCTGGAAGGCGTAGGCAAAGCCTCAGACGCGCTCGGGTTGCCCTTGGGGTGCGCCCAGTCCCAGAGCAAGGTGGCAACCTCTTCAACGCCCGTGCGTTTTGGGGCCGAAAAAAGTCGCACTTCACCGCCTCCCGCTTGCAATTTGGTGATCGACACCGCTTTGGCACCCTCGGCGCGGGTCAGTTTGTCGGCCTTGGTCAGCACGACCAGAAATTTCAGCCCTTCCTCCACGCGTGGGCGGATGACATCCAGAAGCACCTCATCAAGCTCGGTCATGCCGTGGCGCGGGTCGCACATCAACACAATGGCTTTGAGGTTCTCGCGGCTGACCAGGTAGTTGGCCATCACCTGCTGCCAACGGATCTTGTCTTGCTTGGGCACGGCGGCATAGCCATAGCCGGGCAAATCGGTCAGCACCGCATCCATGATGCCCTGCTTGCCCAAGGAGAACAGGTTGATATGCTGGGTGCGCCCGGGGCGCTTGGATGCAAAGGCCAGCTGTTTTTGCTGGGTCAGCGTGTTGATGCAAGTGGATTTGCCGGCGTTGGAGCGCCCGACAAAGGCAATTTCGGGCACATCCAGCGCAGGCAGGAAATGCAGCTGCGGAGCCGTCGTCAGAAATTTAGCGGTATGCAGCCAACCCATGGCAATTGCGGCGCGTGTCTTGTCATTCGCAGAACCGGTGGGAGGGGCTTGGGGGACGGGATTGGGCAGGGCGGTCATGCTTGTAATGGTTGTTGTAGCGGGTAAACCCAATGCTGCATTGTAGAATGCAGCCTGTTTTTTGCCTATTCAGATACACCACCGCCCTATGAAGTCGATTGCACAACTGTTTCTCGTCGCAGCGCTGGCTGCAGGTTCGTTCGCGGTATCCGCGAATACAGCGGCCCCCGAGGCACCGGCCAAAGCCGCCAAGCCCGACCTGGCCAAAGGCGAAGCCAGCTTTGGCGCGGTGTGCGCTGCCTGCCACGGTGCAGATGGCAATTCGGGCACTCCATCGAATCCCAAATTGGCACAGCAGCACCCCGAGTACCTGGTCAAGCAGCTCAAAGAATTCAAGTCCGGCAAGCGTGCCAACGCCGTCATGAGCGGAATGGCAGCCGCATTGTCAGAAGATGACATGCGCAACATCGCATACTGGCTCACTAGCAAGACGGCCAAGCCAGGATTTGCCAAAGACAAAGACACTGTGGCCCTGGCCGAGCGCATTTACCGCGGTGGTATTTCCGATCGCCAAGTGCCAGCCTGCGCAGGCTGCCACAGCCCGAACGGCTCGGGCATCCCGTCGCAGTACCCCCGCCTGAGCGGCCAGCACGCCGAGTACGCGGCAGCCCAATTGACAGCGTTCCGTGATGGTATTCGCAAGAACAACAACGTGATGACCCAAGTCGCGGCAAAATTGAACGACCGCGAGATCAAAGCCCTCGCGGATTACGTCGCCGGTCTGCGCTGATACCGCTCCCGGCAAGTTGCTTTGTCACTTTGCCGGGGAGTCGTTTCATGCACAAGAGCCGCCTGTGGTCCGGGGTCGATGCACCCCTGAGCAGTGAAATCACCGATCGCCAAGTAGTTGAAAACCGCCGGCAATGGCTGCAACGCGCAGCCAACGGCGTCACCGCACTGGGAGCATCCGGCTGGGCCTCGCGCGAGGCCTTTGCCCAAGCTGCCAGCAGCACAGAAAAGCCCGGCAAACTGGCCCGGCTGACGACGGTGCCGAGCAAAGTGGCGGGCGCCGTGGTGATGGAAAAGGCCACGGCCTACAAGGACGCCACCAGCTACAACAACTTCTACGAATTTGGCACCGACAAAGCCGATCCGGCTGCCAATGCCCATACGCTGAAGACCTCGCCTTGGAGCATGGAGGTCGAAGGCTTGGTGCAAAAACCGGGCAAATTTGCACTGGAAGACCTGCTCAAACTCAGCCCCATGGAAGAGCGTATCTACCGCTTGCGCTGTGTCGAAGGTTGGTCCATGGTGATTCCCTGGGTCGGCTATTCTTTGGCGCAGCTGATCGCCAAAGTGCAACCGCTAGGCAGCGCCAAGTATGTTGAATTCGTTTCGCTGGCCGACCCGAAAACCATGCCTTTTGTGGGCAGCCGTCTATTGGACTGGCCGTACGTCGAAGCCTTGCGCTTGGACGAGGCTCTGCATCCCCTGACCCTGCTGAGCTTTGGCATGTATGGCGAGGTGTTGCCCAACCAAAGCGGCGCGCCGGTGCGACTGGTGGTGCCGTGGAAGTACGGCTTCAAAAGCGCCAAGAGCATTGTCAAAATCCGATTTACTGAGAAGCAGCCCGCCACCGCGTGGAACAAAGCGGCCGCCAATGAATACGGCTTTTATTCCAATGTGAACCCGCTGGTGGACCACCCACGCTGGAGCCAGGCCACCGAGCGGCGCATCGGCGAGGACGGGCTGTTCGCGAAAAAGCGAAAAACCCTGATGTTCAACGGCTACGAAGCCCAGGTCGGCCAGCTGTACGCGGGCATGGATCTGAAAGCCAATTTCTAGTTTCCCTTGCTTTCAATGCTGCGTTCTGCAGTTCAGCGCTGGCTTTTAAGCCCTTCGGCCAAGCCCCTGCTGTTTGTTCTGTGGTTGTTGCCCCTGGCGTGGTTGGTCTACGGCGCGGCTTTCGACCACCTGGGTGCGAACCCCGCCGAGGCTTTGGTGCGGGCCTCGGGCAGTTGGACCATGCGCGCGCTGTGCCTGGTGCTGCTGGTGACGCCGCTGAGGGTCACTGCCGGGCTTCCCGCGCTCGCACGCTTTCGCAGAATGCTGGGCTTGTTTGTGTTTTTCTATGCCCTGTTGCACTTCCTCGCCTATGCCTGGTTGGACATGGGCTTGGACGTCGGCGATATCACCCAGGACATCGGCAAGCGGCCTTTTATTTTGGTCGGGTTTCTGGCCTTGGTTGTGCTCACCCCACTGGCGTTGACGTCCTGGAACAGGGCCATTCGTGCACTGGGTGCCCAGCGATGGCGGCAGCTGCACCGGCTGGTCTACCTCATCGCCGTGATGGCCATCGTGCACTTTTTTTGGATGCGCTCCGGCAAGCGCAATTATGCGGAGGTGGCTGTCTACGCCGCCATCCTGTCCGCCTTGTTGGGATGGAGGGTGTGGAAGCGCTTTAGACGACCAGCGACTCCAACGCAAACAAGTCGCTAACCGCTTCCCGGGCACGCACCAGGCTCGCCTTGGTGCCTTCGACCAACACCTCGGCCGCGCGGCCACGTGCGTTGTAGTTACTGGCCATGCTCATGCAATAGGCACCGGCCGACATGACAGCCACCTTATCCCCCGGTGCGACCTGCAGGCTGCGGTCACGGCCGATCCAGTCACCGCTTTCGCACACCGGCCCTACCACGTCATACAGCGCGGTGGGCGTCGATGGGGCGCTGGTGTCCAAAGGAACAATGGCGTGGAAGGCCTGGTACATGGCGGGTCGTGGCAGGTCGTTCATGGCTGCATCCACGATGCAGAAGTTTTTCTGCTCGCCAGGCTTGAGGTAGAGCACCTCGGTAACGCACACACCGGCGTTGCCCACCAGCGATCGCCCGGGTTCGATCATGAGCTTGCGCTGACCAAAACCGCGCGCATCCAACTTGGCCAGCAATTGTGCCCACAGGGCGTCGGCTTGGGGCGGCGTGTCGCCTTGGTAATCAATGCCCAGACCACCGCCGAAATCGATGTGCTCAATCGCAATGCCATGGGACTCAATGGTTTCCACCAGGTCCAGCATGCGGTCCATCGCGTCGAGGTAGGGGTTGACTTCGGTAATCTGCGAGCCGATGTGGCAATCGATGCCGACCACTTTCAGACCCGGCAGCGCCGCAGCATGCTGGTACACCGCCAGCGTGCGCTCGTGGGCAATGCCGAACTTGTTGCCCTTTAGACCGGTGGAGATGTAGGGATGGGTTTTGGGGTCCACATTGGGATTGACGCGGATACTGATCGGTGCCTGTAGCCCCATGGCGGTGGCGACTTCATTGAGCACGTCGATCTCCGACTCGCTTTCGACATTGAAGCAGCCAATGCCGGTCTCGAGCGCCAGGCGCATTTCCGCACGCGTCTTGCCCACGCCAGAAAAAATGACTTTGGCCACGTCGCCGCCTGCGGCAATCACGCGCGCCAGTTCACCACCGGAGACAATGTCAAAGCCGCATCCGGCCTGCGCAAATACTTGCAGCACCGCCAAGGTGGAGTTCGCCTTCATGGCGTAGCAAATCTGGGCCTTGCGGCCCGCAAAGCCGCGTTGGTACGCCGCCAGTGCTGAAAGCATGGCCGCCTTGGAGTAAACAAACAGTGGCGTTCCAAATTGCTCAGCCAAGGTCTTCAGCGC
>CANBQX010000001.1 GCA_947371775.1 Comamonadaceae bacterium | reverse complement strand
ATTTCCATGAGCTCTCGGCGGGCGGCGGCCTCGCCTTTGCCCATGAGCTTGGTGATCAAGGCCTCGGTCTGGCCGAAGTCGATTGCGCCCAGGGCCACGGGCAGCAAGCGGCGCGTGTCGGGGTTGAGCGTGGTGTCCCACAGTTGCTCGGCGTTCATCTCGCCCAGGCCCTTGAAGCGGCTGATGCTCCATGCGCCCTCGCGCACGCCTTCTTTGCGCAGCTTGTCCAGGATGGCGGTGAGTTCGCCCTCGTCCAGCGCATAGGCTTTGGACGCCGGCTTTTTGCCACGCGCGGGAGCGTCCACCCGAAACAGCGGGGGGCGCGCCACAAACACGTGGCCTGCTTCGATCAGCTTGGGGAAGTGGCGGAAAAACAGCGTCAACAAGAGCACCTGGATGTGCGAGCCGTCCACGTCAGCATCGCTCAAGATGCAGACCTTGCCGTAGCGCAGGCCGCTCATGTCAGGCGTGTCGTTGGGGCCATGCGGATCGACGCCGATGGCGACCGAAATGTCGTGGATTTCGGTATTGGCAAACAAGCGGTCGCGGTCCACCTCCCAGGTATTGAGGACCTTGCCGCGCAGGGGCAGGATGGCCTGGTTTTCTTTGTCGCGGCCCATCTTGGCGCTGCCACCGGCCGAGTCACCCTCGACCAAAAATACTTCGTTGTAGGCCAGGTCGCGGCTTTCGCAGTCGGTCAGCTTGCCGGGAAGGACGGCCACGCCCGAGCTCTTGCGCTTTTCGACTTTTTGGCCGGCGCGTTGCCGGGTTTGCGCCGCCTTGATGGCCAGCTCGGCCAGCTTTTTGCCGTAGTCCACATGCTGGTTGAGCCACAGCTCCAGCGCCGGCCGCACAAAGCCCGAGACCAGGCGCACTGCGTCGCGCGAGTTGAGGCGCTCTTTGATCTGGCCTTGAAACTGCGGATCAAGCACCTTGGCCGACAGCACATAGCTGGCGCGGGCAAACACGTCCTCGGGCATCAGCTTGACGCCCTTGGGCAGAAGGCTGTGCATGTCAATAAAGCTCTTGACCGCGGTAAACAAGCCGTCACGCAAACCGCTCTCATGCGTGCCGCCTGCGCTGGTAGGAATCAGGTTGACATAGCTCTCACGCACCGGGCTGCCGTCTTCGGTAAAGGCCACGCACCACATGGCGCCCTCGCCTTCGGCAAAGCTGTCGTGCTGGGCGTCCGCAAAGCCTTCGCCGCTGAACAGTGGAATCACCGGATCGGCTTGCAGGGACTGCATCAGGTAGTCCGCCAGGCCGCCTTTGTAGAGCCAGGTTTGGCTGTCTTTGGTCTTTTCATTGAGCAGCGAGACGCTCACGCCGGGCATGAGCACCGCCTTGCTGCGCAGCAAGTGCACCAGCTCGGCCATGGGCAGAGCGGCCGACTCAAAGTACTTGGCATCCGGCCAGACGCGCACCGTGGTGCCCGATTTGCGGTCGCCCTCGCCCGCCTTGCGCACCTGCAAGGGCTCGGTGACATCGCCGCTTTGAAACACGATGCGGGCTACCGATCCATCGCGGTAGCTGGTGGCCTCCAGGCGCTTGCCCAGGGCGTTGGTCACGCTCACGCCCACGCCGTGCAGACCGCCCGAGAAGCTGTAGGCGCCGCCCTTGCCCTTGTCAAATTTGCCACCCGCGTGCAGCCGGGTGAACACCAGTTCAATCACCGGGGCGTTTTCTTCGGGGTGCATGCCAAACGGAATGCCCCGGCCGTCGTCCTCGATGGTGACCGAGGCATCGGTGTGCAGTGTGACCTTGATTTTTTTGCCGTGGCCCGCCAAAGCCTCGTCGGCGGCGTTGTCCAGCACCTCCTGGATGACGTGCAAGGGGTTGTCGGTGCGGGTGTACATGCCCGGGCGCTGCTTGACGGGCTCCAGCCCTTTGAGGACCCGGATCGACGACTCGGAGTAGGCAGGTGTGGCGGCAGAGGGAGATTTGGGAACAGACATAGAGAGCGATTGTAGACCTGCAAGACGCAATTTACTGTACGAAACCACAGCATTATGAACCAGGCTGGCCCCTGCCGTTCCCAGGCAACTTTTCCCTTGGTGACCACGCAATCCCTATTACTTCGCTATATTTGGAGGATGCAAAACGCCCACCCTGACCGCCCACCCTTGTCCTTGTTTCAGGTTTTGGCCTGTGGGGCTGCCATCGTGACCTTGTCGATGGGCATTCGCCATGGCTTTGGCCTGTGGATGCAGCCACTGACCCAGGCCCGCGGCTGGACGCGCGAAACCTATGCCCTGGCCATGGCCATCCAGAATATTTCCTGGGGCATTGCCGGCATTTTTGCGGGCATGGCGGCGGACCGTTTTGGCGCTTTCCGGGTGCTGGTGGTGGGTGCCGTCATGTATGCCCTGGGGCTCTTTGGCATGTCGCAGGCCGACACCCCCTTGATGTTGATGCTCTCCACTGGCGTGATGCTGGGGGTGGCGCAAGCAGGCACCACCTATGCCGTGGTCTACGGCGTGATCGGACGCAATGTGCCGGCCGAACGCCGATCCTGGGCCATGGGCATGGCGGCCGCCGCGGGCTCTTTCGGTCAATTTTTGATGGTGCCGATTGAAGGCCAGCTGATTGCTACCGTGGGATGGCAAGGCGCACTGGGCGTCTTGGGCATGGCCGCTTTGCTGATCGCCCCCCTGGCCTGGGGCCTGCGCGAACCCCACCTGGCAGGCAACCAGGCCAGCGCCCCCCGTGAGCAGACGATTTTTCACGCACTGAGCGAAGCGTTTCAGTACCGCAGTTTCCAGTTGCTCATGGCGGGCTACTTTGTCTGCGGTTTTCAGGTCGTGTTTATCGGCGTACACATGCCCAGTTACCTGAAAGACCACGGTCTGTCGCCGCAGGTGGCCAGTTATGCCCTGGCCTTGATCGGCTTGTTCAATGTGTTCGGCACCTACACCGCCGGGGCCTTGGGCCAGCGCCTGCCCAAGCGCCACATCCTGGCCTTTATTTACTTCGCCCGGGCGGTGGTCATCGCCCTCTTCATCTGGGCGCCGCTGAGCCCCGGCAGCGTGTACCTGTTCTCTGCAGTCATGGGCTTTTTGTGGCTTTCCACGGTACCGCCTACCAACGCCGCCCTGGCCCAAATTTTTGGCGTAGCCCACCTGTCCATGCTCAGCGGCTTTGTCTTTTTGAGCCACCAGGTCGGCTCCTTCATGGGCGTGTGGCTGGGTGGGTATTTTTATGACCGCACGGGCAGCTATGACGTGGTTTGGTATATCGCGATTGCCCTGGGTGTATTTGCGGGCTTGGTGAATTTGCCGGTGAAAGAGTCGCCCATCGAACGCACGCCGCGTCTGGTGCCTGCTTCAGCTTGATCGCGCCATGACCCTGCAAGGCCGTCCCCCGACTCAGAAAATCGCCAAGGCACTGGCATTTGCGCTTGGCATCACGGTCTTGGCTGCAGTGTTTGGCCTGTACGCGTGGCCAGACTTCATGGTGCAGTTGGCCCAACAAATGTGGGCGTGTTTCTAGGTGCTGCCACACGACGCGCTGGACGCGGCCTCGCCCTGGGTGCAACGCTGGTCTCATCTGGCGGAGCCTGGCACCACGGTGCTCGATGTGGCCTGCGGAAGTGGACGTCATCTGCATTGGTTTGCCCAGCAGGGCCACCCTGTCACCGGGGTAGACCGCGACATTTCGGCAGCCAGCGCGCGCCTGCCCAACGTTGAATGGGTCTGTGCAGACATCGAGTCAGGCCCATGGCCGCTGACAGCGCCCGGCGACTCCAGCGCGCTGCGACAGTTTGGTGTGGTGGTGGTCACCAACTACCTGTGGCGCCCGCTCTGGCCCAAGATTTTGGGCAGCCTGGCCCCGGGCGGTGTGCTCATTTACGAAACCTTTGCCTCGGGAAATGAAACGGTCGGCCGCCCCCGTCGGCCTGACTTTTTGCTACAAAGCGGCGAACTGCTGCAGGTGTGCGCTGATTTACAGATCGTTGCCTATGAAAACGGCACACTGGCCAATCCACCGCGCTTTGTGCAGCGCATTGCCGCCATTCGCAAGGTCAGCGCAAAGGCGCCCCAAGACGTTCATGCAAATTACCCGCTCTAGGTAAAATCCATCTTTTTAACCACGCTCAAGCGCCCCATGAATCCTTCTTTCACTCCCATTCGGGGCAGCATCGTCGCGCTGGTGACCCCCATGCTCGACGACGGTGCCGTGGACTACCCCGCGCTACGTCGCCTGATCGATTGGCATATCGCCGAAGGCACCGACTGCATTGGCGTAGTGGGTACCACCGGCGAGTCACCGACGGTGAACGTGGACGAACACTGCGAAATCATTCGCGTGTCCGTCGAACAAGCGGCTGGTCGCGTACCCATCATGGCCGGCTGTGGCGCCAACTCCACCAAAGAGGCCATTGAGCTGGCCCATTTCGCCAAAAAAGTCGGAGCAGACTGCCAGTTGCAGGTCGTTCCCTATTACAACAAGCCCACCCAAGAAGGCCAGTACCAGCACTTCAAGGCCATCGCCGAATCGGTCGACCTCCCGGTGGTGCTGTACAACGTGCCCGGCCGCACAGTGGCCGATATGGCCCACGAAACGGTGATTCGTTTGGCCCAAGTACCTGGCATCGTTGGCATCAAAGAAGCGACCGGCAATATTGAACGTGCGCAGTGGCTCATCAAAGAAGCACCCCAGGGGTTTTCGATTTATTCGGGTGACGACCCCACCGCCGTAGCACTCATGCTGTGCGGTGGCCACGGCAATGTGAGCGTCACGGCCAACGTGGCACCCCGCTTGATGCACGAACTGTGCATGGCCGCCATTGCAGGTGATGTGCGCAAAGCGATGGACATCCAGTTCAAGTTGCTGCCGCTGCACAAAGGTCTGTTCGTGGAAGCGAACCCTATCCCCGTGAAGTGGGCTGTGTCCCGCATGGGCATGTGCGGAGAGGCGATCCGCCTGCCTCTGACGCCTTTTACCGAAGGCAATCGCCCCGGTTTAGAGCAATTGCTGAAAAGCACCGGTTTAATTTAATCCCCCATACAAAGGCATCTTGTGAATTTTTCATTGAAATTAACGGTTTTGGCCGGCGCGGTCGCACTGAGTGCGTGTTCGGTGCTCGACGGTGAAAAAGTGGACTACAAGTCCAATATCAAGGCACCGTCATTGGCGGTTCCGCCCGATTTAACCCAGCTGTCCAAGGACACGCGTTACTCGGTGGTCAATGGTGGCTTCTCGGCCGCCAATTCGGCAAAAACTACAACAAGCGCCAGCCCCGAGATCGTGGCCGTGGGCGCCATTGCCGATATTCGGGTCGAACGCCTTGGCAACCAGCGCTGGTTGGTCGTCAACCGCAGTGCTGCGAGTTTGTGGCTACCTTTGAAGAGTTTTTGGCAAGAGAACGGCTTTACCCTGAGCATGGACCAAGCCGATGTGGGAATCATGGAAACCGAATGGAATGAAAACCGTGCAAACATTCCGCAAGACGTGATCCGCCGCTACCTGGGTAGCGTTTTAGATTCTCTTTATTCCACCTCATTGCGCGACAAGTACCGTACCCGCTTGGAAAGCCGTTCCGACGGTGGCACCGAAATTTACATTTCCCACCGCGGCATGCAAGAGGTGTATGCCAGCGATGACCAGAAGCGCACGATATGGCAGCCACGGGCATCCGACTCGGAGTTGGAGGCTGAATTTCTGCGGCGTTTGATGCTCAAACTCGGTGCCAGCAAACAAGAAACGGTCCAAGTCGCCGCGGCATCCCAGGCACCCCTGACGTCAACCATGACATCGGTTGACGGACAGACAGAATTGATCATTACCGATGGCTTTGACCGCGCTTGGCGTCGTGTGGGTCTTGCCTTAGACCGTACCGGCTTTACGGTGGAAGACCGTGACCGCAACAAAGGTCTGTATTTCGTGAGATACAGGAGCTCGGACACCCAAACCGGTGACGACAGCTGGTTCAAAAAACTGTTTGGCGGCGCATCAAAATCTAACGATGCGGGGAAATATCAAATTTCCGTACGTAGCACAGGGGACAAATCAACCGTAACGGTGTTGAACGAATTAGGCGCGCCGGAGTTGTCCGAGGTTGCGAAGAAGATTGTGAAAGTACTCGCCGACGACTTGAAGTGATTCAACCCCCAACAGACGAAAAAAAACCACCTTGCGGTGGTTTTTTTTCGCAATCAAGAATTTACTTCGATGCTTCGGGTGCAGGAGCAGCAGCAGCGGGTGCAGCAGATGCGTCAGCAGCAGGAGCAGCGGCAGCAGGTGCAGCGGCGGGAGCAGCAGCTTCTTCTTTTTTACCGCAAGCAGCCAGGGCAGCAGCAGCGATCACAGCTGCCAAAATGAGAGTTTTGTTCATGATTGAAAAAATAGAGTAAGTTAACGAAACAATTTCCGGAAAATGCCTGGGCGGCGAACCGACCAAACCCTGACAAAGACTTACAAAGCGATTTCGCCAGAGCCCCTAAGTATACAAGATGGTGCATACAGCTTGCGGGTAAACCCTCATTTCAGCACCCACTGGCACCGAATTCGTGCCAAAACCCAAAAATTCCTTATTGATTAAGGTGCTTGGAAAGCGCTCAAACCTCCGATTGCAGCCAACCATCGTCCAGCCACTGATCCAGCAACTCGCGTGCATCCGGGCTGAGCTTCTTCAACTCCTTGGCAGTCAAATATTGCTGGTCGGCCAGCGTGCGCATCACCTTGGCATCCTGTCCCCGCGCCAAGAAGCTCTCCCCGTTGATAAAAATATGTGCTTCGTCGTACAGCATTTGCGTGCGCCGGTCCAGACGCACACCCTGACCTAAGTCACCCTGGTTTTGACCGCCTTCGAACCACACCTGCGCCTTGGGCTCACTCAGGTATTCGCCCAATGCGCGTTGCAGCGCCAACGGGTCGCGCAGTGACTTATCCAAGGCTTGGCGCGCAAATGCGACCAAACCCTCTGGAATTTTGGCGCATTGCGCCTGGGCGGCTTGAGCGGGATCGCGGTACAAGGCGTCACCCACTTCGTCGCAGGCCTGCTCGGCCATGCGCTGCAAAATTTCCTGCGCCAGCTCACCCGCCGCCGGAGACCGAAAGCCAATGGAGTAGGTCATGCACTCGCCCAAAGCGACACCATCATGGGCGTAGCGCGGGGGCAGATACAGCATGTCGCCCGCGTTGAGAACAAACTCCTGTTCGGGCTCAAAGTCGGCCAATATTTTGAGCGGCATACCTGGCTGCAAATCAAGATTTTTTTGCCGCCCGATGCGCCAGCGTCGCTGCCCCTGCGCTTGCAATAGAAACACGTCGTAGCTGTCAAAGTGCGGCCCCACCCCACCGCCGTCGCTGGCGTAGCTCACCATCACATCATCCAAACGGGCATCCGGCACAAAACGGAACTGGTCGCGCAAGGCGCGCACCCGCGCATCGTGCAAATCCACACCTTGCACCAGCAGCGTCCATCCCGCTTGCTTGAGTGCAGGCAGGTTTTTGCGACCAAAAGGCCCTTGTTTGAGCCGCCAGGGCTTGAGCGGTGTGGCGGGTGTTTGGATCACCAGGCGGGACTGCACGTCGTCTTGCGCCGCCAGGTCAAACAGTTCGGCGCGATCCAGCGGCGCCGTCAGGCCGGGAATCGCCTGGCGGATGACCAGCGGCTTTTTTTGCCAATGGCGGCGCATAAAAGTTGCAGGCGACAGTCCGCCCAGGAGTTGTAGGGGCTGGTCAATGTTCATTTGCGGTAGGTCCTGGGCAGAGAATTGGGATACGGAGAAACTGCGACAATTGTCCGATGGAAATCTATGACAACTGCGTGGTCGCTTTGACCTGGGTCCTTCAAGACACTTTGGGGGAAGAATTGGACGTTTTGGACGAGCCGGTGGAGTTCTTGCTCGGCGGCAAAGACCTGCTGCCGGCCATCGACGCGGCGCTGCAAGGCCACCGTGTCGGCGACAAACTGCAAATCCAAATCGAACCCGAGGAAGCCTTTGGCGACTTCAACGACCAGCTCCTGTTTTTGGAGCCTCGTGCATTGTTCCCCGCCGAATTGCAAGTAGGCCTGACGCTGGAAGGCAGCGCCCTGCCCGCAGGCTGCAACCCGGCCGCGCCCAAAGATGCGCTGTTCACTGTCACCGATATCTACCCCGAGCATGTGGTGCTGGACGGTAACCACCCTTTGGCGGGTATTGCGATTCGCCTGAGCATGCGGGTGGAAGGCGTGCGCGAAGCCACCGAAGAGGAGCTGGAGCGCGGTTCGACCGGCACCGGATTTTTCCGCATCGAGGCGCTGCCTGCTGCGGACCGCGGCGACGCGCCGCTGCACTAGTAGCGTTGTCGCAAGTCCGCCTCAGGCCTTGCCGGTAGACCCATAACCGCCCTCGCCGCGCTCAGACGCGGCAAATTCGTGGACGATGTTGAATTCAGCCTGCACCACCGGGACGATCACCAGCTGCGCAATGCGCTCCATCGGTTCGATCGTGAAGGCCGTGCTGCTGCGGTTCCAGGCACTGACCATCAGCTGCCCTTGGTAATCGCTGTCGATCAAACCCACCAGGTTGCCCAGCACGATGCCGTGTTTGTGGCCCAAACCTGAGCGCGGCAGGATCAGCGCCGCGTAGTTCGGGTCCTTGAGGTAGATCGCCATGCCGGTGGGCACCAGCTGCCAGGCATTGGCTTGCAGCGTCAGCGGTGCCTCCAAGCACGCCCGCAAATCCAGGCCCGCGCTGCCCGGTGTGGCATAGGAAGGCAACTGGTCGGCCAGGCGGGGATCGAGAATTTTGACGTCAAGTTTCATAGCGTTGAAATGAGGTATTCGAGGTTCAGGGGTGCAGGCGCCGGGCAATTTCGCCAACCAGCATGCGGGCCAGGCTCAATTTGCTGGCACGGGGAATGTCCACCGCGCCCTGTGCGTCCACCAGCAAGAGCGCGTTGTCATCTTGACCAAAGGTGGCGGGGCCGATATTGCCCACCAACAGCGGCACGCCCTTGCGAAGGCGTTTGGCTGTGGCGTGCGCCAGCAAATCGTGGCTCTCGGCAGCAAAGCCCACGCAAAACAGCGCGCCGCTGCGACCGCGCTCCGACTGCGCCAGGGTCGCCAAAATATCGGGGTTTTCTTCGAGCGCCAGGCTGGGCACCTGCCCCGACCCGTCCTTTTTAATTTTTTGTGCAGTCTGCACCACCGGTCGCCAGTCCGCCACCGCCGCCGTGGCAATGAACACACCCGCATGGTCCGCGTGTGTCAAACAGGCCTGCAGCATGTCTTGCGCACTTTGCACGTCAATGCGGCGCACACCTTTGGGTGTTGGCAGAGCCACCGGCCCTGCCACCAAAGTGACATCGGCTCCCGCCTCTTGCGCCGCACGCGCCAGTGCAAAGCCCATTTTTCCGCTGGAGCGGTTGGTGATGCCGCGCACCGGATCAATCGCCTCAAAGGTCGGGCCGGCGGTAATCAGCACCCGCTGTCCTGCCAACGCTTTGGGCTGGAAGAAGGCAATCACATCGTGCAAGAGTTCGTCCGGCTCGCGCATGCGGCCGTCGCCAGTCTCGCCACAGGCCTGGTCGCCGCTGCCCACGTCCAGCACCGTAGAGCCGTCGGCGCGCAGTTGCGCCACATTGCGCACCGTGGCCGGGTGCGACCACATTTCTCGGTTCATGGCAGGGGCCAGCAGCAGCGGCACCGACTCCCGGGGGCGGGCCAGACACATCAGGCTCAGCAGGTCGTCGGCCCGCCCGTGCAGGAGCTTGGCCATAAAGTCGGCACTGCAGGGTGCGATCAGAATGGCGTCGGCCTCGCGGCTCAGGTTGATGTGCGCCATGTTGTTGGCTTCGCGCGCGTCCCACTGCGAGGTGTACACGCTGCGCTGGCTCAGGGCCTGCAAGGTGACGGGCGTGATAAATTGGGCTGCGGCCTCGGTCATGACCACCTGCACTGTCGCACCTTCTTTGATCAGCGCACGGCACAGTTCGGCAGCCTTGTAACAGGCAATGCCGCCGCTGAGTCCCAAAACAATGTGTTTGCCGCTTAATTCCATGCACCTGGCCTTCGTCGAAATCAGATTCGGGGCGCCGAACCGTGCCCCGAGCGCAATGTAGCAGACACCTATAATCTCGCATTACCAGCTTACCGGACCCTGGGGTCCGCACACTGACATGACCAAATTTGTCTTCGTCACCGGTGGCGTGGTCTCTTCCCTGGGGAAGGGAATTGCATCCGCCTCCCTCGCCGCGCTCCTGGAATCGCGGGGCCTGACAGTCACCCTGATCAAGCTCGATCCTTACCTCAACGTCGACCCGGGCACGATGTCGCCCCTGCAGCATGGCGAGGTGTTTGTCACCGACGACGGTGCAGAAACCGACCTGGATCTGGGCCACTATGAGCGCTTTGTGGAAACCCGCATGCGCAAGGCCAACAATTTCACCACCGGTCAAATTTACAAAAGCGTGCTCGACAAAGAGCGCCGGGGTGACTATTTGGGCAAGACCGTGCAGGTCATTCCCCACGTCACCAACGAAATCCAGGAATTCGTCAAGCGCGGTGCCCGCATGGGCGAGCCGGATGCGGTCGACGTCGCCATTGTGGAAATCGGCGGCACGGTGGGCGATATTGAGTCCCTGCCTTTCCTCGAAGCAGTCCGTCAGATGAGCCTGCAGCTCGGCCCTAACAACACGGCCTTTGTGCACCTGAGCTATGTGCCCTGGATTGCCGCGGCCGGTGAACTCAAAACCAAGCCCACCCAGCACACAGCCAAGCAATTGCGTGAAATCGGCATCCAGGCCGACGCCTTGATTTGCCGCGCCGACCGGCCGATTCCCGACGAAGAGCGTCAGAAAATCTCGCTCTTTTCGAACGTTCCGGTGTGGGGCGTGATCTCCATGTGGGACGTGGACACGATTTACAAAGTGCCCCGCATGCTGCACGAGCAAGGGCTGGACGGCCTGATTTGCGACAAATTGCGCCTGAACACGCCACCCGCCAAGCTGCAACGCTGGGACGATCTGGTGTACGAAACCGAGCACCCCGAAGGCGAAGTCACGATCGCCATGGTCGGCAAGTACGTGGATTTGTCTGACAGCTACAAGTCGCTCAACGAAGCACTGCGCCATGCAGGCATGAAAAATCATGTCAAGGTCAAAATCAGCTACATCGACTCGGAAACCATCACAGCCGAATCGGTGCAACAGCTCGCCAAATTTGATGCGGTGCTGGTGCCCGGTGGTTTTGGCAAGCGCGGCATCGAGGGAAAAATCACGGCGGCACGTTTTGCCCGCGAAAACATGGTGCCCTACCTGGGCATTTGCCTGGGCATGCAGGTCGCGACCATCGAATTTGCGCGCCATGTGGCTGGCCTGACGGACGCCAACAGCACCGAGTTCGAGCCTGAGAGCCCCAACCCCGTGATTGCGCTGATCACCGAGTGGAAAGACAGCGACGGCACCATCAACACCCGCGACAAGAACTCCGATCTGGGCGGCACCATGCGCCTGGGCGCACAAAGCTCGGACGTGGCCAAGAACACCATCGCCCACAGTATTTACGGCGATGTAGTCACCGAGCGCCACCGCCACCGCTACGAAGCCAATGTGCATTACCTGGACCAGCTGCGCAGCGCCGGCCTGGTGATTTCTGCGCTGACCCAGCGCGAACAATTGACCGAGATGGTGGAGCTGCCCCAAGCGGTACATCCCTGGTATGTGGGCGTGCAGTTCCATCCGGAGTTCAAGTCCACCCCCTGGGATGGGCATCCACTGTTCAATGCCTTTATCCGCGCCGCGCTAGACCACCAGTTGGGCGGCAAAACCTTGAAAGTGGCGGCATGAAGCTCTGTGGTTTTGACGTCGGGCTCGCGCACCGTATTTTTTTGATTGCAGGGCCTTGTGTCATCGAGTCCGAACAATTGCAAATGGACACGGCGGGCACGCTCAAAGAAATCACCAGCAGCCTGGGCATTCCCTTCATTTTCAAAAGCAGCTTTGACAAGGCCAACCGCTCCAGCGGAAACACGTTTCGCGGCCCCGGCATTGACAAGGGCCTGGACATTCTGGCCAAGGTCAAGCGCGAGCTGGGCGTACCGATCCTGACCGATATCCATTCCGAAGACCAAATCACCCAGGTCAGTGCGGTGGTGGATGTGCTGCAAACCCCTGCTTTTTTGTGCCGCCAGACCGACTTCATTCGCGCCGTGGCGCAATCAGGCAAGCCGGTCAACATCAAAAAAGGCCAGTTTTTAGCACCTGGCGACATGAAAAACGTGATCGACAAGGCGCGCGCTGCTGCGGGCGAAGTCGGGCTCGAAACCGACAACTTCATGGCCTGCGAGCGCGGTGCCAGCTTTGGCTACAACAACCTGGTGAGCGACATGCGCAGCCTGGCCATCATGCGCGAGACGGGTGCGCCCGTCGTATTTGACGCCACCCATTCGGTGCAATTGCCCGGTGGCCAGGGCACCAGCAGTGGCGGGCAACGCGAGATGGTGCCTGTGCTGGCGCGCGCGGCAGTGGCCGTGGGCGTCGCAGGCCTGTTCATGGAAACCCACCCTGACCCATCCAAGGCACTCAGCGATGGGCCCAATGCCGTACCGCTCAAGCACATGCGCGCCCTGTTGGAGACTTTGGTGGAACTGGATTACGTAACCAAAAAGAACTCATTTCTGGAAAATAACTTCCAGTAATCGACGTACAACAGCGCACCCAGCTTTGGGCGACACCCGATTTTTGACATTAACCTTTTGAAAGACCAGCGATGAGCGCAATTGTGGACATAGTGGGACGTGAGATATTGGACAGCCGGGGCAATCCCACCGTCGAATGCGATGTGTTGCTGGAAAGCGGAACCATGGGCCGTGCGGCCGTGCCTTCGGGCGCTTCCACCGGTTCACGCGAGGCGATTGAACTGCGCGACGGCGACCATATGCGTTACCTCGGCAAAGGCGTACGCAAAGCCGTCGACCACATCAACACAGAGATCTCGGAAGCGGTGCTGGGGCTCGACGCTTCTGAACAAGCCTTTTTGGACAAGACCCTGATTGATTTGGACGGCACCGACAACAAGAGCCGCCTGGGCGCCAACGCCATGCTCGCGGTGTCCATGGCCGTGGCCCGCGCAGCCGCCGAAGAAGCGGGTCTGCCCCTGTACCGCTATTTCGGTGGAATGGGCGCGGTGCAAATGCCGGTGCCCATGATGAACGTCATCAACGGCGGCGAACACGCCAACAACAACCTCGATTTGCAAGAGCTGATGATCATCCCGGTGGGCGCGCCGAGTTTTCGCGAAGCGCTGCGCTACGGCGCCGAAGTCTTTCATGCCCTGAAGAAAATTTTGCATGACAAAGGCATCAGCACTGCGGTGGGCGACGAAGGGGGTTTTGCGCCCAACGTGCCCAACCATGAAGCGGCGATTCAAATGATTCTGGAAGCCATCGACAAAGCCGGTTTTGTCGCGGGCGAGCAAATCGCTTTGGGCCTGGACTGCGCTGCTTCGGAGTTTTACAAAGACGGCAAGTACGAGTTGGCCGGTGAAGGCCTGAGCCTGAGCGCGCAAGAGTGGACCGACATGCTCGCGGCCTGGGTGGACAAATACCCCATCATCAGCATCGAAGACGGCATGGCAGAAGGCGACTGGGATGGCTGGAAAATTCTGACCGACCGCCTGGGCAAAACCGTGCAAATCGTCGGAGACGACCTGTTTGTCACCAATACCAAGATTTTGAAAGAAGGCATCGACAAGGGCATTGCCAATTCGATCCTGATCAAAATCAACCAGATCGGCACCTTGACCGAAACCTTTGCCGCCATCGAGATGGCCAAGCGCGCGGGTTACACCGCCGTGGTGAGCCACCGCTCTGGCGAGACCGAAGACACCACCATTGCAGACATCGCGGTAGGCACCAATGCCGGACAAATCAAAACCGGCTCCCTGAGCCGCTCGGACCGCATGGCCAAGTACAACCAGTTGCTGCGCATCGAAGAAGACTTGGGCGAAGTGGCGGTGTACCCCGGACGCGCGGCGTTTTACAACCTGCGTTAACCACCGTGATGGGTCGTCGACTGCTTCCTGCTGCCCTGCTCTTGCTGCTGCTGGTCTTGCAGGGCCAGCTGTGGTTTGGCCGCGGCAGCCTTCCCAACGTAGCCCGTCTGGGCAGCGAGCTGGCGGCCCAACAGCGCAATAACGCCGAAGCCGCGCAGGTCAACGCCCGCCTCGAGGCTGAAATCCGTGATTTGCGCGAAGGCTTGGAGATGGTGGAAGAAAAGGCCCGCTCCGAATTGGGCATGGTCAAGCCCAATGAGATTTTTGTACAAGTCAGCAAATAAGCCCTTGCGGCAAGCTTGCCCGCCGCGCGGCCTGCGCACTGTCACATGAAAATTGCACTGCTCGGTGCCCCGTGCACTGGCAAAACATGGCTGGCACAAGCACTGCAGGCGGCACTGCAAACGCGCGGGCATAGCGCCCAAGTATTGACCTCGTCTGAACGGGCGGTCACCGCGTGTGACTATGCCATCGCTGACGCCACGGCACTGGTAGCGGCGGTACAACACGACATCGCGTTGCAGGACAAGTCGCTCTTGCCCGGTGCAGTCGCCGCGCAGGCGAAATGTGACCTCACCCTGTTGATGGGCTTGGATCTGCTACAGGACCATAGCGGTATCCAGCAGCAAGTGGACGCCCGCTTGCGCGAGGTGTTGCAAGCCCATGGTCTGCGTTACAGCGTGGTGTACGGGAGGGGCGATCAGCGCCTGGCCTGCGCTCTGGCTGCCATTGAACAGTGGGAAAGCCCCAGCTCCTGGGACCTGGGTGAGGGACAGCCACGCTGGCAATGGGTGTGCGACAAATGCTCGGATGCACAGTGTGAGCACCAGCTGTTCAGCGCTTTGCTAGGCAAAGCGCCCCAAAACGCCTGATCAGTGGGCCGTAGCGCCGCCGTCGAGTTGCTGCGTACTGGGCACAAACAAGCGTGCAGTGTCCACCGGGTCAAAGTGGTATTGCACGCCGCAAAACTCGCAGGCGACCTCGATATTGGGGCGTTCTTGCAAGATGCTGTGCGCCTCATCGGCCCCCAGGCCCACAATCATGCGTGCCACCCGCTCGCGGCTGCAGCTGCAGGCAAAACGCGGTGCGGCATCTCCCTGCTGTGGCTCAAAGCGCGTGACCGTTTCTTCCCAAAACAAACGGCGCAGCACGGTGTCGGCGTCCAAGGTCAGTAACTCCTCGCGCTGCAGGCTGCTGGCCAAAATGGCAATGCGGTTGTAGTGCTCGTTCAAACCGATCTGGTCTTCATTGTCTTTGCTCACCAGGCTGCCTGACAAATTGCCTTCGCCCTGCACCGGCAGGCGCTGAATCAACAGGCCCGCGGCCACATGCTCGTCCGCAGCCAGCACCAGGGTGGTGTCGAGTTGTTCGCTTTGCAGCATGTAGTGCTCCAGCACCGCGTTGAGCTTGTCGATAGGCTTGCCGTGGTCGTCAAACAGCGGCACCACACCTTGGTAGGGTTGCTGCCCGGGGAACTTGGTTTGCGGATCCAGCGTGATCGCACAGCGCCCCTGGTTGTTGACATTGACCATCTGGCTCAGCGTAGCGCCCTCCGGCACCACCTGTGTCACCGAGGCGGTAGCGCGCAGCTCCAGGTTGGACTGCACTTCGACCACCGCCAGCTTGACCGGCCCGTCGCCCATGATTTGCAACACTAAAGCGCCATCAAACTTGATGCTGGACTGCATCAACACGCCAGCCGCCACCATCTCACCCAGCATAGTGCGCACGGAGCTTGTGTAAGGACCGTGCTCGCTGTTGGAGGCACGGCGACGCAACACCTCGGTCCATGTGTCGGTGAGACGAACCAGAATGCCGCGCACCGGCAAACCGTCAAAAATAAACTTGTGCAATTCAGACACGCACTACTCCGTAAATGCCAAGTGTTTGCCCTTGGCGGGGGGTGGTTGCGGGCAAGCCGCAAAATAAATAAATCCTCAGATCAGGCGATCTTGTGCAGCGCGGATTTGAAGCGCTTGGCGTTTTCGATGTAGTGCTGGGCACTCAGCTTCAAGCCCTGGATTTGCTCAGGGCTCAAACTGCGCACCACTTTGGCCGGGGTGCCCATGATCATCGATCCATCGGGAAACTCCTTGCCCTCGGTCACCAGCGAGCCAGCGCCCACCAAACAGTTTTTGCCGATTTTTGCGCCGTTGAGCACGATGGCACCAATGCCAATGAGCGACTCATCACCAATGGTGCAGCCGTGCAACATCACCTTGTGGCCCACGGTCACGTGCTTACCCACGCGCAAGGGCTGGCCGATGTCGGCATGCAAAACGCTGCCATCCTGGATGTTGCTGCCTTCGCCAATGGAGATGCTCTCGGTGTCGCCACGGATGACCACACCGAACCATATGCTGGTGTCCGCGGCCAGGTCCACCCGGCCCATGACCTGGGCGCTGTCAGCCACCCAAGCCGAGTCGGCCAGGGTAGGGGAAACTTGTTCTAACTCGTAAATTGCCATGGCCCATCCTCATGAAATACCTTGTTGCATCCCTAGAATTGTAGGGATGGAACTCCGACACTGTGCACAGGATGCATTTATGCTGACCGATCCGCAGGAAAAAGCCGCTGCAGTGCATGCACTGTGGCAGTCAAGCAGTGCCATGCCCTGTGATTGCGAACGCGCCTTTGTCGCACCCATTGCACCCGGACGCCCTGCGCACCCCCTTTTGGTGGAACCCGGCTCGGTGCCCCTCCGCTCTGCGTTTACCGCGGCAGGCCACGCAGCGTTGACGCACTCCATTGCCCACATTGAGTTCAATGCCATCAACCTCGCGCTGGACGCTGTATGGCGCTTTGCGGGCATGCCCGAGACTTATTACCGCGATTGGCTTCGGGTCGCAATGGAAGAGGCCAAGCACTTTGGGCTCTTGCAAGAACATCTGCAGTCCTTGGGCACCACCTATGGTGACTTCACGGCCCATGATGGTCTGTGGACCATGTGCGAAGCGACCAAAGACGATGTGCTGGCGCGCATGGCCTTGGTACCGCGCACCCTGGAAGCGCGGGGCTTGGATGCCACACCGCTGATCCAGGCCAAGCTGCGCAAAGTATCGACACCGGCGGCGCTGGCGGCCGTGGCGATTCTTGACACCATCCTGGCCGACGAAGTGGGCCACGTGGCCATCGGCAACCATTGGTTCCAATGGCTTTGCAAACGGGACTCTGTAGACCCGCTCACCTTCTACCCCGAGGCCGCACGGCGCTACCATGCACCCACCCTGAAACCTCCGTTCAATATCAGCGCACGAAAAGCGGCCGGCTTCACCACCGCAGAAATTGCAAGCTTGCCCCTGTAATCGCCACCCATTTGCTGTGACCGCTGCCCTCCTCATCGCCCTGCGCACGCTGCGACCCTTCATGGACCGCAACCCACGGCTGCCCCCCCTGTTGGCTGCGGCAGGCCTTGTGTACTGTCACATGGCGGGCGCGGCGGATTTGACGCAGGCACGTGAGCTGCTCAAGGCCCACCAGGCGCAGGCCGCCTTCGAGCAACTCCAGCCCTTGGTCGAAGAGCAAGTCGATGATGTGGAGTTCGATTTTCTGTACGGCTATGCCGCATCATTGAGTCAGCACTACCAGGAGGCCTTGGTGGCCTTTGACCGTGTGCTTTCGATCAACCCTAGCCACGCGGGGGCACGCATTCAATCGGCGCGCGCTTTGTACGCCTTGGGTGCCTTCGACCTCGCCAAGACAGAATTCAAGCGCGCACTGGAACTCGATGTGTCGGAGTCCTTGAAAACCGATATCCAGCAGCAAATACAGCAGATTGACGCAAGCCAAACCAAGCAAAAGCAATACCTCTCCGGATACCTGGAGTACCAAATAGGCCACGATTCCAATGTGTCGTCGGCCATTAGTTCAACCGAGGGCTACCAATCTGCGCTGCTGAACACTTACCCGATGTTTCGTGACCTGGGTATGGAGGCCTCGCCCCCAATCGGGAACTCCGTGTTGCAGCCTGCCCCTTTTCAAGGATGGAATGCTGGGCTTCAAGGGAGTTATCGGTACCAGCCGGGTCAGATTTTGTATGCCAGCGCCGAGGCTCAGCGCCGCAATTACTACGCAAGTGCCCAGGCATTCAATGCCATGAGCCTGAGTTTCTCAGGTGGATCCGTGTGGGAACAAGCCGATTCGAGCATCCGTCTCGGGCTCAATCTGGTGCAGTTTGCTCAAGAAGGCGAATCCATGACGGATCCCAAAACCACCAACAACAAGCAGTCCTGGGGAATCTTGGCGGAATACCGGCCAACCCTCAGTGGAGAGCTGCTGCCCGCACTTTCTACCAGCTACGCCAAAAACGAAGTCCCTGATTTCAGGGCACAGGAGACCGAGCAAGTGCAGCTGGGCGCGAGTGTGGTGTGGAAAAACCTGCGCAACGACCGACAATTTGTGCGCGTGTCCTACCAATACGCCAAAGACACGGCCCTGGCACCCCTCGAAACCTACAATCCTGGCAAAGTCACCCAGGGCTTGCGCGTATTCGGACAAACCAATGGCCCGCAGCGTGCAGACCTCTTTTTTGGACTGGGTTGGTCCATGCGAGACGATGGCGCGAGCTTCGCGCGCGGGCAGCAGAACGTTGAATATGGCAAAGACACGCTCATCGATTGGGTCGTCGGCGCACAAATCGCTGTGGGTGCAGATTGGTCCATCAAAGGCCAAATGATGGCGTCCCAGAACAGCTCCAACATCCCGCTGTTTGAGTTTGAGCGGCGGGAAATCAGCGTTTTCATCCGGAGGGATTTCAGATGACATGTCGGCTGCATGCTTGGAAAAAAATGGTGTTGCTGGTCGGGATTGCTGGTTTGCAAGGCCTGGCCTGTGCCCAGGCCATTCTTGCCGGGAAAGTCGAATTTATCGTCGGCGAGGTGGTCGCAAAGCGCGCCACCGAAACCCTCAAGCTGGCGCGAGGCAATGCACTGTATGAAGGCGACCGACTCGAGAGTCGTGAAAGCGGTACCGCGCATTTCCGAATGAAAGACGGCGCGTTTGTGAACATCCGGCCGTCCAGTATTTTGGAAATCCAGCGCTACCGCGTAGAGAGCAAAGGCGACGCCAGCAATGACATCGTGATTGCGCTCAAAGAAGGAACCTTCAAGTCGTTTACCGGCGATCTGGGTAAGGCGATGCCGAGCGCAGTGAAATTCCAAACACCCACGGCGACCATCGGCATTCGAGGCACTGGGAATGTGACCAACGTCGCGTCCGATAACACCACGGTCAACTACACGATCACCGGCCAACACACTGTGAGCGCGACGGACGCCGCTGGAAAAACCATCACCCTTCTGAGCAACGCGGGCGAAGCCATCCAAGTTCGTGCTGGACAATTCCCGCAAAAAATCAGTCCGCCGGTTTCTCTGATGCTGCTGGCCTCCAATGCCCCGGGCAGAAAAGCAGTGGCCAAGGCCGGCCCCAGTGGCGCAGTGACAGACGCTGGAGCGCCATCGGGCAACAGCAGCGACGCGGGAGATGGAACGTCGGTCTCGTCCGACGTAACAGCTCCGTCGACTTCGTCCGCAGACATCGCAGCCTCAAACTTCGCCGCCGTAGCGATCAACGTGGCGTCTATTCCCATCATCATTCCACCCTCGGTGTCAGACACCGGACCGCCTCCGACCTACAAGTTGGTGGGTTATGGTGGACTGCAAATCGTGGCACCGACCGACCCGACCCGCCCGCGCAGCCTGACGCAAGACAGCTTTAGCACCCTGTCCATTTACCTGGACAACAGCGGCACCGTACTCACCGGGCTTGCGGGAAAAACTGTCGCGAATTCCCAAAGCGTGGCGACTGACAGCTACCTGCAAACCACTACCCATCCTCGAGCCGTTCAAGACTGGTTGTCCATGAATTTGTCGTCCGACGAATTTTTTTCACTGGGCACCATCGCGGTGGATCAGCTGGTGCAAACGCGTGGCACCACCAGTACCAGCCACCCCGCAGCAGACCTGCACAGCGCGTTTTTCAAGCCACTGGGCGCCAATGAACTGCCTGCACAGGGCAGCTTCACCTACAGCCCCATCCTTAGCACCAATCCCATAGATACCCATGGCAACGCGGGCGTTTACACCAACGCCAGTTTTACGGTAACGACCAGTACCGCACCCAGCAACTACGGCGCACTGTTGGCCTCGTCCAACCTCACTGTCTTCTTCCCTGGCTCCAACACCGCGCAAGAAGCCACTTGGACCGCCTCCTATGCCAACGTGGCCATTCAAAACGGACAGTTTCGAGTGGACAACTGCACGCAAAACTGTGCCGGCACACCCAGCAACCCCGGTACCCCAGCCTTGGCATTAAGCTACAACAACGTGGCCGTGCGCAACAACAACGGCTCGCAGATCGCAGGCAGTTTTCTGGCGGGCGGCAACCGGGTCTTGACCGGCTTTGTGTTTAACAACACGGCATCTGCGCTGCCGGTATCGGCCAGCAACCCTTTGACCGCATCGGCCAGCGGCATCGTCGGGTTCGCCAAGTGACGCAACTCTCCATGACCGCCTTGCGGTGGATCAGCGGGTTTGCCATCGGCTTGGCGCTGCTCCTTCACGCGGGCGGCGTTTGGAACAGCCCCTGGCTCCAACACATGGAGGCGGGCCTGTACGACCTGCGAGTGCGTACGACCTTGATCAACGAGGTGGACCCCCGTATTGTGATTTTGGATATCGACGAAAAAAGCCTGGCCCACCCCCGACTCGGCCGTTGGCCCTGGGGACGTGACCGTCTGGCCCAGCTGATGGACCTGCTGTTCACCGAGTACCACATGGCAGCGGTCGGGTTTGATGTGGTGCACGCAGAGTCCGACCGGTCTGACGGGCTGCAGGCGCTGCAGGCATTTGCCAAAGCATCACCCCAACACCAAACCGCTATCGATCAGGCCTTGGCAAGTTACCGACCTGCGGGCTCGAATGATGCGCAGTTTGAAGCGGCGCTGCAAAAGTACCCCGTGGTGCTGGGCTATTACTTCACCCAGCGCACCAATACACCGCCTTCTGGCGCCCTGCCCGTGCCCCTGATGGCCGCCCCGGCGGGCTTGAACCTGGCGCCACCGTGGGCCTCGTATGGCGGCAACTTGGCGCAATTTCAAAACGCAAACCAAGCCGCTGGCCACTTTCAAGGCCTGCTGGACCCGGATGGCGTGGTGCGCCGGGCCTGGGTACTGTCCGAATACCAAGACCATTACTTTGAGTCCCTATCGCTGGCCCTGGTGCGTTTGCTCACGGGGTCTGAGCCGGTGGAGTTGAAGCTTGGCACTCGCTATTTGCACGATGGCCCGGTCCTGCAGTCTCTCAGCCTGTCGGGCATGCAGGTGCCGCTCATGCCTGATGGCTCGGCCTGGATTCCATTTCGTGGTGTGGCAGGCAGCTACCGCTATATCTCGCTTGCCGATGTGCTGGACAAAAAAGTCGACCCCCACGCCTTGGAAGGCTTGATCGGTATCGTGGGCTCCTCCACCTCGGGCCTGCTGGATTTGCGCAGCACGCCGGTGGGCGAGGTGTACCCGGGCGTGGAGATTCACGCCAACATGGTCAGCGGCATCATGGACGGCACCGTTCCGAAAGCCCTACCCCAAGCCCCGTGGATTGAAATTCTGATGGTCGTCTGCCTGCTCGTGCTGGGCAACTTTGTACTGCCGCGACTCGGACCGCTGCACTCGGTGACGCTGCTGGTGCTGTTGTTGTCTGCGCTGTTCGGCGCGGCATGGTGGGCCTGGATCCAGGGTCGCTGGATCGTCCCCTTGGCTGCGCCCAGTCTGGCCTTGGCCGCCCCCACATTGACACAGCTGTGGTTCAACTACTTGGCGGCGGCGAAAATTCAGCTGCAGATGCAAGACTTGTTTGGCCAGTACGTGCCACCCGAGCTGGTGCAAAAAATGGCGCAGAACCCCAGCCACTACTCCATGGAAGGCCGCGCGGAGGTGTTGACCGTGCTGTTCTCCGACATCCGGGGCTTTACCAGTATTTCTGAAAAACTGCCGGCCAAAGAATTAGCGCTCTTGATCAACGAGTACCTGACCGAGATGAGCATGGTGATCCGCTCCCACGAGGGCACGCTGGACAAATACATTGGCGACGCCATCATGACCTTTTGGGGCGCACCGGTGGCGGACAGCCTCCATGCCCAACACGCACTGCAGAGCGCGCGCGCCATGGTGCAGGCGCTGCCAGCACTCAACGAACGCTTTGCTGCCAAAGGCTGGCCGCGCCTGCAGTTTGGTGTGGGCATCAACACCGGGCCCATGACCGTGGGGGATATGGGCTCTAACGTGCGTCGCTCTTATACCGTGATGGGCGATTCGGTCAACCTGGCCTCGCGCCTCGAATCCTTGACCAAGCATTACGGCGTGGCCATCCTCATTGGCGAAGCCACCCAGCGCGCGCTGCCCGGCATACCCCTGCTCGAGGTAGACCGCGTCAAAGTCAAAGGCAAAGAGGAGGCGGTGACGATTTACACCGACTTCCTTGCCCCCATCGTTTTCAGTCCGCACAGCGCCGACCACCAGCGCTGGAGCGAGGCCTTGCAGGAGTTCCGCACACAACAGTGGGACGCCAGCGCCGAGAAATTCGAGTACTTTGTGCAGGCTTATGGCGGCTTGGCGCTTGCCCAGCTTTACTTGGACCGCATTGCGCAGCGCCACGCAACCGTGCTGCCTGCCGACTGGGACGGCGTCACCCGCTTCGACCATTGACTTGGCATTCCCCCGCGTTAACTCCCTTTGAAAAAAGAAATCTCACTATGCAAGCAGCCTCCCAGCACCTCGATGACCTCGAGTGGACCACCTGGCCCTCCGACCAAATCGCTGTACGCGGCAAAGCGCAGTGGAAAGAGCTGCTCGGCAGCGCCACGGGCTGCCAAAACGACATGACGATGGGGGTGGTACGGCTGCAAAAGGGCGAATCTCTGGAGCCACACCGCCATGCGCAGCCCGAAACCTATTTCACGCTGTCAGGCCGCGGCACCGTCACCATTGAAGGTGTGGTGCACGAGGTGACACCCGGAAGAATGCTCTTTATCCCCGGTAATGCGACGCACCAGATCAACAATGCGCATGACGAAGCGCTCACGATTCTTTATGCGTTCGCCATCAGCGACTTCAGCAAGGTGGAGTACCACTTTTAGACCCAACAAAAAAGCCCGCAACTTGCGCAGCGGGCTTTTTGTAAGTCCTTGATTGACAAGGAAAATTTGGCGGAGTGGACGGGACTCGAACCCGCGACCCCCGGCGTGACAGGCCGGTATTCTAACCAACTGAACTACCACTCCTGGTAGCGACAACGTTGCCGTTGTCTGCTCTTGCTTTCATCATCTTGCGATGAATCTGGCGACCCCACGGGGATTCGAACCCCGGTACTCACCGTGAAAGGGTGATGTCCTAGGCCTCTAGACGATGGGGTCAAAACCTTGGACTAATCCGTTTTCTCAAAAGTATGTGGTGGAGGTAAGCGGGATCGAACCGCTGACCTCTTGCATGCCATGCAAGCGCTCTCCCAGCTGAGCTATACCCCCTAAACCTACGAACACCGCAAGCGGTGCGCGTTACTTCCGAGCCCTCAATTATAGCCAGAAAAATCAGGCTCTGGCAAGTCGGCTCAGAACTTTTTCTTTATCGCACAAGGCCAGCACCGCATCAAGCGATGGCGTTTGCGCTGTACCCATCACCAACACGCGCACGGGCATGGCCAACTGGGGCATTTTCAGGCCGGTTTGGCTGAGCACTTCTTTGAGCACTGCGGCAATGCTGGACTTGTCCCATGCGCAATGCGTCAGCTGCTCGCGCAGCAACTCCAACGCCGGGCGCACGGCAGGCGTGACGTGTTGGGCCAGATCGGTGGCATCAGCCTGCACATCGGCATAAAAGCGCGCCACCCAATCAGCCAAGACCACCGTCGTGTCGCAGCGGTCTTTGAGCAACTCGCACAAAGCGGGGAGCTTGTCGTCGGCAGAGATCGACATGCGCTCCAGGTGCGCCTGCACCAAAGGTGCCAGCGCGTCGCCAGACATCGCCTTGAGGTGCTGGGCGTTGACCCAACGCAGTTTGGCTTCGTCAAACTGCGCAGCGCTGCGCCCAAGATGATCCAGGTTGAACCACTCTAAAAATTGCGCGCGGCTGAAAATTTCAGCGTCACCATGGCTCCAGCCCAAGCGGGCCAGGTAGTTGACCATCGCGTCGGGCAGATAGCCTTCCAGGGCGTATTGCGTCACTGCCTTGGCGCCGTTGCGCTTGCTCATTTTTTCACCCTGCTCGTTGAGCACCGTGGGCAGATGGGCATAGACAGGCGGTGTCTTTCCCAGCGCGTGAAAGATGTTGATCTGACGTGGTGTGTTGTTCACATGGTCGTCACCGCGAATGACGTGGGTGATGTCCATGTCCACATCGTCCACCACCACACAGAAGTTGTAAGTAGGTGTGCCCACCGCCTCGCCCGGCTGTGCAGGGCGGGCGATCACCAGATCATCCAGCTCGTCGTTGCTGATTTCAATGCGGCCCTTGACCTTGTCGTCCCACACCACGCTGCCGCCTTGCGGATTTTTGAAGCGCAGCACCGGTTGCACGCCTTCGGGCACAGGCGGTAAGGCCTTGCCAGGCGCGGGGCGCCAGGTACCGTCGTAACGCGGCTTTTCTTTGGCCTGCATTTGCCGCTCGCGCAGGGCGTCGAGCTCTTCCATCGACATGTAGCAGGGGTACACCCATCCGTCGGCTTGCAGCTGCAGCAGCACTTCTTTGTAGCGGTCCATGCGCTGCATTTGGTAGAACGGACCCTCGTCGTAATCCAGTCCCAGCCAGCGCATGCCCTCAATGATCACATCCACCGCGGCCTGGGTAGAACGATCCTGGTCGGTGTCTTCGATGCGCAAAATAAAGTCGCCGCCGGTCGCACGGGCAAAGGCCCAGGGATACAGCGCCGAGCGGATGTTGCCCAGGTGGATAAAGCCCGTGGGCGAAGGCGCAAAGCGCGTGCGGGTTTTGCTCATAGTCAGAAAGTGTCCAGTCCACGGGCCAGATCGGCCGTGATGTCGTCAATATGTTCCAGGCCCACGGCCACGCGGATCAGGCCTTGGGTCACACCCGCCGCGCTACGCTGCTCCTCGGTCAATCGACCGTGCGAAGTGCTGGCGGGGTGCGCGACCAGGGTTTTGGTGTCGCCAAGATTGGTGCTGAGCGATAGGGTTTGCATGCCGTCCAGCACATGGAAAGCACGCGTGCGGGCTTGCTCCGGGCCGTCTGCGTTCACTTCAAACGACAGCACGGCACCGCCGCAAGCAGATTGCTGCGCCATCGCCAAGGCATGCTGCGGATGGCTGGCCAAGCCCGGGTAGAAGACGCGCTTGACCGCCGCGGATTGTTCGAGCCAATGCGCGAGTTTCAGCGCGTTGGCGCTTTGCGCGCGCATGCGAATGTCCAAAGTCTCCAGCCCCTTGAGCACCACCCAGGCATTGAACGGCGCCAGCGTCATGCCTGCGCTCTTGAGCACGGGCAAAAACTTCTCGGTGACCAACTGCTGGCTGGCACACAGTGCGCCGGCCATCACCCTGCCCTGGCCGTCCAGATATTTGGTGCCCGAGTGCATGATGATGTCCGCACCCCATTGCACCGGGCGCTGCAAGGCGGGTGTGGCAAAGCAATTGTCCACCGCCAGCAAAGCGCCTGCGGCATGGGCAATGTCTGCCAGTGCGCGGATGTCGCACACCTCGGTCAAGGGGTTGGTCGGGGTTTCGGCAAACAGCAACTTGGTGGTGGGCCGCACCGCAGCGGCCCAGGCCGCCACATCGGTTTGAGGCACAAAGCTGGACTCCACGCCAAACTTGGCCAGGTCAGAGCCGATCAGTTTGATGGTCGAGCCAAACATGGACTGCGAGCACACTACGTGGTCGCCAGACTTGAGCAAGCCCATGCACATCATGAGGATGGCGGACATGCCCGAGGCCGTGGACAGGCAGGCTTCGGTGCCTTCCATGGCAGCCAGGCGTTTCTCAAAACTGGCGACGGTCGGGTTGCCGTAACGGCCGTAGGTAAAACCGTCTTCTTCACCCGCAAAGCGGGCGGCGGCGGCGGCGGCCGACGGTTGCACGTAGCCGCTGGTCAGGTACAGCGCCTCTGAGTTCTCTCCATACTGGCTGCGGGCTACGGCCTCACGCACGGCCAGCGTATCGGGGTGCAAGGGATGGGGCGGGTGGGCTTCTGTCATGGGGTTCGAAGTTCAAGAGTCTTGGTGGTTGGGCAAGGCCAGGCGCGAGGCATCCTCTTGCTCTTCTTCACTGCCGCTGCGCGTGGCGCTGAGGCGAGTGATGTCGTCACTGGTGATGTCACCCGTCACGTAGACGCCATCAAAACACGAGGCGTCAAAGTCGGCAATCGCGGGGTTGAGCGAACCCACGGCTTTTTTCATGCCGGCGACGTCCTGGTAAATCAGTGCGTCGCAGCCGATGATGTCGCGGATCTCTTCCACGCTGCGGTTGTGGGCCACGAGCTCGTTGCTGGTGGGCATGTCGATGCCATACACATTGGGGTAGCGCACCGGCGGCGCGGCGCTGGCCAGATACACGCGACGGGCTCCGGCGTCGCGCGCCATTTGCACAATCTCTTTGCTGGTCGTACCGCGCACGATGGAGTCATCCACCAAGAGCACATTGCGACCTTTGAATTCGCTGGCAATCACATTGAGCTTCTGGCGCACCGACTTTTTGCGCACCGACTGCCCCGGCATGATGAAGGTGCGGCCCACGTAGCGGTTTTTGACAAAGCCTTCACGGTAGGGCAAACCCAGCAACTGAGCCAGTTGCGCAGCGCTGGGGCGGCTGGACTCAGGGATGGGAATGACGACGTCGATCTCATTGGGCGGCACGGTGGAGATGACGCGCTTGGCCAGGGTCTCGCCCAGATTCAAACGGGCTTGGTAGACCGAGATGCCGTCCATCACCGAGTCGGGGCGGGCCAAATACACGTACTCAAAAATGCAAGGGTTCAACCGTGGCGCGTCAGCGCACTGCTGGGCCAGCACCTCGCCTTGCAGATTCACAAACACCGCCTCACCGGGATCGATATTGCGCTCAAAGGTATGCAAGGTGCCTTCGAGTGCCACCGATTCGCTGGCCAGCACCACGTCGGTCGCGTTGCGGCCAATGCACAGGGGACGGATGCCATGCGGGTCTCTGAACGCCAGCACGCCGTGGCCTGCAATCAGTGCGATCACGGCGTACGAGCCCTTGACCCGCGCATGCACATTGCGAACCGCCGCAAACAGGTGCTCGGGCAACAATGCTTGACCGCGGCTGGTGCGCTCGAGCTCGTGCGCAAGCACGTTGAGCAGCACCTCCGAATCACTGTCCGTGTTGATATGGCGGTGGTCGTCGTTGAACAGCTCGCGCTTGAGTGCGTGGGCGTTGGTCAGGTTGCCGTTGTGCACCAGCACGATGCCAAAGGGCGCGTTGACGTAAAACGGCTGCGCCTCTTCCTCGCTGTAGGCATTGCCCGCCGTGGGGTAACGCACCTGGCCCAGACCGCAGTTACCGGGCAGCGAACGCATATTGCGCGTGCGAAACACGTCTTTCACCATGCCCTTGGCCTTGTGCATAAAGAACTTGCGCTCTTGCTGCGTGACGATGCCCGCCGCGTCCTGGCCCCGGTGTTGCAGCAGCAACAGGGCGTCATAAATGAGCTGATTAACAGGTGCGTTGCTGACAACGCCGACGATTCCACACATGGTTTGTTTACTCGTTCAAGGCAAAAATTTTGCGAATTCGGGAGGCAACTGCGGCTTCAGGCCGTTGAGCGCCCATTGGCTGATCTGCGGACCCTGCGCTTCGATCCAGGCAGGATGTACATGCAAAGGCGTCATATCCACCACGACCGTGACGGCCAATAAAAGTACCACCCCGCGTGCCATGCCAAACGCACCACCGAGCAAGCGGTCCATGGGACTCAATCCTGCAATCGAGAGTAAACGCTGAATCGCCATAGTCACCAGACCTGCAGCCATCAAGGTGGCGATAAACGCGATCACAAAACCGGCAGCAAAGCGCAATGTTTCGCTGGCGCCCGCCAGGGGAACCCATTGCGCTACCTCGGGTGCCAAACGCTGGGCCAACAAAAAAGCGGCGACCCAGCTCAGCCACGACAGTACCTCTTTGACCAGGCCTCGCACCATGCCCAACACCGTGGACGCGACCATCACGGCACCGAAAATCCAGTCCAGATCAGCCATGGGGCGCGGGGCTTAGAGTTCCAACACCGATGCGGACAGGTTGAGCTTTTTGATTTTTTCTGCCGCTTTGTCGGCTTCCGCCTTGTTTTCCCACGGCCCCACGCGCACCCGGGTGCGCTTGCCCTCGGCGGTCGTCAGCACCTGGGTGTAGGTTTTGATGCCCGCTTTTTCTAAGGTGCTGCGCACCTCGTGCGCCTTTTTGTCGTCGGCAAACGCGCCCACCTGCACGGCATAGCGCTTGCCCGAGGCATTGGCCTTGGCGTCTTTGCCTTCGAGCAAAGCTTGCGCTTTGTTGGACGACTGTGCCTTGTCGTCTGCCTTGGCTGCGGGTTTAGGCGTCACCTTGGGTTCAGGCTTCGCCGACGCCTTGGGCTCAGGCTTGGGCGATGCCTTTGGTTCGGGGGCAATGCTTGCAGGGCCGCTGGCCGATACAGGGGCTGCCGGCGCTGCCTTGGAGACCACCGCGCCTACTGCCGCCACACCGGCACCCACGGCCATCGAATTGCTCGTCGCAGGAGACGATGCACTGGCGGCAGCTGGCGCATTGGAGGCGACAGGAGCGGCCGCTGGCGCGGGTGCACTGGCAGGCGCGGCCGTCAGCGCGGGGGCCTTGGCTTTGTCAGGAATGTCGATGGCGATGTCCACGGCCACCGGACGCGGCTGGTTGTCAAACAAAAGAGGAAATCCGACCACGCCCAGCAACACCAAAGCGCTGGCGCCAATCAGGCGGTGGCGGGCGCGCTTGCGCAGGACGTCGAGACTTTCGGGCGCAGGGGCGGGACCGGACTGCTCAGCGCCATTTTTGCGAAATTTAAAAAAGGCCATAGCGGGGTAGATTCTTAAGGGCTCAGGTGCTCGCCGTGCAGCCGCGGCAGGCCTTGCTGCATCACGCCGCCTACCGTGTAGAACGATCCAAAGACCACAATTCTATCAGCGGGGTCTGCTGCAGCCACCGCCGCAGCGAGTGCGGCAGCGGGGTCGGAAAAGGTGGCGCTGCGGGCCGTGGCAGGTGGATTTTGCGCCAGCCAACGGGTTTGCAATTGCGCGGCACTTGCCGCACGCGCAGTGGGCAAATCGGTGAAATACCAGCGGTCGATCACGGGGTTGATGCGCGCCAGCATGGGCGCCAGGTCCTTATCAGCCATGGCGCCGAACACGGCATGGGTGCACGGAAAGTAGCCCATGGCGTCCAAATTGGCCGCCAGCGCCGCCACCGAATGCGGGTTGTGGGCCACGTCCAGCACCAAGGTCGGCTTGCCGGGAATGATTTGAAAGCGCCCGGCGAATTCCACAAAGGCCAGCCCATTGCGAATCGCCTGCGCGGTAACGGGCAGCACCTCGCGCAAAGCGGTGAGCGCAGCCAGCACGCCCGCGGCGTTCACCAGTTGGTTGGCGCCGCGCAGCGCGGGATAGGCCAGACCGCTGTAGCGACGCCCGCGCCCCGCCCAGTTCCACTGCTGCGGGTCGCCCGCCACGTTGAAGTCCTGCCCCACCTGCCACAGGTCGGCACCCAGGCGCCTGGCATGGTCAAGCACGCTTTGTGGCGGCACCGGGTCGCTTACCACCACGGGGCGGCCCGCGCGCATGATGCCGGCTTTTTCCAAGCCGATGGCTTCGCGGTCGGTGCCCAAAAACTCCATGTGGTCCAGGTCGATGCTGGTAATCACCGCGCAATCGGGGTCCACGATGTTGACGGCGTCCAGACGGCCGCCCAGGCCGACCTCCAGGATCACAACATCCAGCGGCGTGTGGCGGATAACGTCCAGAATCGCCAGCGTCGAAAACTCAAAATAGGTGAGCGATACCCCGGGGCCTTGGGTGCGCGCGGTTTCCACAGCGGCAAATCCACCGACCAGGGCGTCTGCCTGCACCGGCTGGCCTTGCAGGCGCAGCCGTTCCTCGAAGTGCACCAGGTGCGGAGACGAGTACACCGCCGTGCGGTAGCCCGCTTGCATCAGGATGGATTCAAGCATGGCGCAGGTCGAGCCCTTGCCATTGGTGCCTGCCACCGTGATGACCGGACACGTGAGCGCCAAGTTCATGCGGGTGGCGACTTCACGCACCCGCTCCAGCCCCATGTCAATATTGACCGGGTGAATCTGCTCGCAATACGCCAGCCAGTCCGAAAGGTTTTTCATAAGCCCCGCATTGTCACCCAGCGCGCAGGCCTGAACCGGCGTGCCGGTGGCATGATGGCGACCTCCAACCCGCCACGAACGCCCCCACTTTCTCGCTATGCACCCCTCTGCCAACACCATCGTCTACGGCATCCCCAACTGCGACACGGTCAAAAAAGCCCGCGACTGGCTCAGTGCAGCGGGAATTGAGTACCACTTTCACGATTTCAAGAAGGCCGGCGTACCCGAAGACGCCCTGCAAACCTGGCTGGCCGCGCTGGATTGGGCAACGCTGGTGAATCGCAAGGGCACGACCTGGCGCAAGCTCGACCCCGCACTGCAGGCTGCCACCGTGGACGCCTCCAGCGCCGCAGCTCTGATGCGTGCACACCCCAGCGTGATCAAACGCCCTGTGGTGCGCTGGAGCGACGGCCGCTTGAGTGTGGGCTTCAGCCCTGCACAATTTGAGGCTTTGCAAGCGGCGCAGTGAGCAGCTTGGCTGACCTAAAATAGGTTCAGTCACGATGGCCTCACCTTACCGGCAGTCCATCCCTCTTTTTACCAAGCCATTTTCAAATGACCACTTCCCACATTTCTGGCGTCACTGTCGCCACCCAGGCCAGCGTTTACTTTGACGGCAAATGCGTCAGCCACAGCCTGACCTTGGCCGATGGCAGCAAAAAATCCGTAGGCGTGGTGCTGCCCGCTGAATTGACCTTTGGCACCGCCGCAGCAGAAATCATGGAATGCGTGGCGGGCAGCTGCGAATACCAACTCGCCGGCGAAACACAGTGGCACAGCGTCAGCGCCGGGCAAAGCTTTAGCGTGCCTGCAAACAGCAAATTCCAGATTCGGGTGACCGAAGCTTTTCATTACATCTGCCATTACGCCTAATCGCCGGCTCTCACGATTCACCACGATAACGCTCCATGTCTACTATTCTTCAAAACATTCCTGTCGGCCAAAAAGTGGGCATTGCCTTCTCCGGGGGGCTGGACACCAGCGCCGCCCTGCATTGGATGCGCAACAAGGGGGCCATCCCCTACGCCTACACCGCCAACCTGGGCCAGCCCGACGAAGCCGATTACAGCGAGATTCCTCGCAAGGCCATGGAATACGGCGCAGAAAACGCACGCCTGATTGACTGCCGCAGCCAGCTCGCAGCCGAAGGCATAGCGGCGCTCCAAAGCGGCGCGTTCCATATCTCCACCGCAGGTGTGACCTACTTCAACACCACACCGATCGGCCGTGCCGTAACCGGCACCATGCTGGTGGCGGCCATGAAAGAAGACAACGTCCACATTTGGGGCGACGGCAGCACCTTCAAGGGCAACGACATCGAGCGTTTTTACCGCTATGGTTTGCTGACCAACCCAGCCCTCAAAATTTACAAGCCCTGGCTGGACCAGGCCTTTATTGACGAACTCGGCGGTCGCGCAGAAATGTCCGCCTTCATGACAGCCGCAGGTTTTGGCTACAAGATGTCGGCAGAAAAAGCCTATTCCACCGACTCCAACATGTTGGGCGCCACCCACGAGGCCAAAGACCTGGAGCACCTGAGCAGCGGCATGATGATCGTCAACCCCATCATGGGCGTGGCGTTTTGGAAAGACGAAGTCCAAGTCGAGCGCGAGAACGTGACCGTGCGTTTTGAAGAAGGCCGCCCGGTCGCGCTCAACGGCGTGGAATATCCCGACTTGGTAGAGCTGGTGTTGGAAGCCAACCGCATTGGCGGACGCCACGGTCTGGGCATGAGCGACCAAATTGAGAACCGCATCATTGAAGCCAAGAGCCGCGGCATTTACGAGGCTCCCGGCTTGGCGCTGCTGTTCGCTGCCTACGAGCGCCTGGTCACCGGCATCCACAACGAAGACACGATTGAGCAGTACCGCGACAACGGCCGCAAGCTCGGCCGCCTGCTCTACCAAGGGCGCTGGTTTGACCCGCAAGCCATCATGTTGCGCGAAGCGGCGCAGCGCTGGATCGCACGTGCCGTCACAGGCGAAGTGACGCTGCAGCTGCGCCGAGGCAACGACTACTCGATCCTGGACACCACCTCGCCCAACCTGACCTACCACCCCGAGCGTCTGACCATGGAAAAAGGCGAGGCCATGTTCTCTCCCGCCGACCGCATTGGTCAGCTGACCATGCGCAACTTGGACATTGTGGACACGCGCGCCAAGCTCGGCATTTACGCCCAAACGGGACTACTGAGCAACGATGCTGGCACCGACATGTTGGGCCTGACCCACACGCCAGGCGCATGAGCATGTAAATACCCGGAGGCAACTGGCAATGAAAAAGTTCCTCCCCCGTATTTCCATGTTGGTTTGGCTGCGTGTGCTGGCCGTGGCGATGGCGTTTGCGGGCGTAGCCCAATTGGCCTTGCTCTGGCAGCACCAGGAGGCCATCAAAGCAGACGTTGCGGGTAGCAGCACTGCCGCATGCGAGACCGCTTACGCGCTGGCGCGGGAGTTTTCGCATTTCCACCATGCGCTCTTGCACCAGCTGATTGAGCGTGAGGATGCCGATCCGAAGGCCTTGGCAGAACGTGCCACCTTGCTGCGAACCCGGGTCATGATCACCCGCCAGTCTTCTGGAATGGCCATTTTGGTCAGTGAACCTGCCAATGCCACCCTGCTTGGCCAACTTCAAAGCATGGCCGAGGAAACCGCTGCCCTGGAGGGCTCTTTGGCGACTCCGTATGACAAGTTGCAGTCCTTGGCGCTGCAGTCGGAAACCCTGATTCCAGGGATGGAGCACCTGGTCAAACAAGCTGAAGACTCGACCATGATGCACATGGATCAACTCAGCGACCATCTCCAGTCCCAGGGGCGATCCATGGCGGGACTGGCAGCTCTCCTGCTCTTGTTGCTGGTGGGCGCGGCGGTGGCGGTATGGCGCCAAAGCAGCAAACAAGCCAATGCGGTGCAGAAATCCAAGGAACTGAATGCGCAATTTCAGGAATCCCAAATGCAAGCCGAGCGGGCCAACCGCAGCAAGAGTAAATTTTTGGCCAATATGAGCCACGAACTGCGCACACCGTTCAATGGCATATTGGGAATGCTGGGCCTGCTCAGCACCACCACCCTCACCGCACAGCAAGCAGACTACGTGCACACGGCCAATGATTCGGCGAACCATTTGCTCAATGTGCTCAACGATATTCTGGATATCTCAGCCCTCGAGGAAGGGAAAATTTCCATCCACCCCGAGCCTGCAAACTTGCAGGAATTGCTACAGCAGGTTGAGAACGCCATGCGCCCGCAGGCCACCGCCAAGGGGCTGGACTTTGTGTTCGAAGTAAGCCATGAGGTGCCGGTGTGGGGCTTGATCGACGCAACGCGCTTCAAACAGATCATGTTCAATCTGATCAACAACGCGCTCAAGTTCACCCACCAAGGCGCGGTGACCGTGTCGGTGCGACGCAGCCGCGGCGCACTCAAGGGTGCGGCGCCACCGCTCGGGCCTATTTTGCTGATTGAGGTCGAAGACACCGGGATCGGCATGAGTCCGAAGGCCGTGGAAAGTTTGTTCCAGCGCTTTTATCAAGCCGACAACACGGTAGCGCGGCAGTTTGGTGGCTCTGGCCTGGGGTTGGAAATTTCTCGCTCGCTGGCACAGATGATGGGTGGCGACATTGAGGTTCGTAGCACCCAGGGCGCGGGGTCGTGCTTCACACTGGACTTGCCGCTGCGACTGTGTGAGCCACCGTCCGCAGTCTCTGCCTTCCTGCCACCCCTTGCGCCTGCAGAGCGCCCTTCGAGTGCCAACAGACGCCGCGTGCTCGTTGCAGAGGACAACCCGGTGAACCGAAAGTTTGTCGGCATCCTGCTCGACCGAATGCACTGCCAGGCAAGCTTTTGCGAGAACGGCCAATTGGCGCTTGACACGGTGCAGCGAGAGAAATTTGATTTGGTGCTGATGGACCTTCACATGCCGGTCATGGATGGCTTGGCGGCGACACGTGCGATCAGAGCACTGAGCAGCTCGGTAAAAAACATTCCTATCGTTGCGCTCACTGCCGATGCCATGAACAGCGCCCAAGAAGAGGCCCTCGCTGCTGGTGTGAACTTTTTTGTTACCAAACCGGTGCAAATCGCCGGTCTGCAAGACGCGATTGAACGCTGCATGTCGCTGCGGCGTAAACAGCAAAAAGCGTTGAAAACCGCTTAATGTGCGTGGCGGCGCACGCCGAGCAAACCCTCACCGGAACGATCAGACAATAAATAGGTCGGTGCAATCGCCGCCAAGGCGCTTGGGCTCATGCCCAAAGCCTCAAACCCCGGCAGATGTCCACTGGCCACGTTGTCCACACGCATCGAGTCCAAATTGTCCAAACTCATGACAGGCTCGCCCGGCATCAGACCCAGGATCACCGCTTGCACCTGCCCCATCCAGCGAGGCAAGCCAATCACTGGACGCCCTCGGCCCTGACCCACGCCACTGAGCTTTGCAGCCAACTGCACCAACTCCCGAAGCGCATAGACCCTGGAGCCGACCAGTTCATAGACATCCCAAGACGGCGGACCCGAAAAACCGCGCTCCACGCTGCGCACCACTGCGCCTGCCACATCCTCTACCCACACCGGTTGAAACTTCGCCTGCGCCCCGGCCAGCGGCATCACGGGAAACACTTTTTGCAAAGCGGCAAACACATTCAAAAATTTGTCTCGGGCACCAAAGATCACACTGGGACGCAACACAGTCAGGCCGGTACGTGCGGGTTCACGGCCGCTGTCATCCCAGGCAAATGGCCAACCCAGCCGCTGCATGAGCGCCGCTTCGCCCTGACCTTTGCTGCGCAAGTAGTGTGAAGGGCAGCTTTGGGGCGTGCGCCAGTCGGTGCCCAGCGCGCTGACATGCACCACGTGGCGCACGCCTTGGGCTTTGCAAGCGCGGGCTATTTTGTCGGGCAATAGGCGATGCACCCGGTCAAAGGACTCCGGTGTGCCATGCAAGATGGCGACCAGATTCACGACCCCATCGACGTCCGCCATGGCCTGCGTCAATGCGGTCTCGTCGTGCACATTGCATTCCAAGACAGTCAGCCCGGGCAAATGTTGAATATTGCGGGCATTCACCGCTCGGCGCGTGGGAACACTCACACGAAAGCCCGCACGCACCAGCTTTTCACACACGTGGGCGCCGACAAATCCGGTGCCACCCAATACCAAAATATGTTTCATGTGAACGACTTTATCTGTATCGCCTTTTGCGACGCTTGCGCAGGGTCAATGCGGTTTACAAGACGACGGGTTCTGTCTCGAGTCGCAGGCCAAAGCGCTCATAGACGCTGGTCTGAATGGCGCCCGCCAGGGTCATCACTTCGCCACCCGTGGCACCTTGCGCACCACTGTTACTGCCGCGATTGACCAGCACCAAGGCTTGTTTCTCATAGACACCGGCTTGCCCGATCGATTTGCCACGCCAGCCGCAGGCGTCAATCAACCAACCCGCCGCGAGCTTGAAACTTCCATCAGCCAGCTTGTAATGCACCACCTTGGGGTCGCGGGCAATGATGTCGGCGCACTGCTCCGCGCTCACCGTGGGGTTTTTGAAAAAACTCCCGGCATTGCCGATCACCGCCGGGTCGGGCAGTTTGGCGCGACGGATTTGGCAGACCCAGTCAAAGAGCTGCTGCGCTGTGGGCTGCACCCCGCCGTATTCGGCCTGTTTTTTGTCCAGATCCGCATAGCCCAACACCGGCTTCCAAGCCTTGGGCAAGGCAAAGCGCACCCGCAAAATCAAGGCACGGTCTTTCAGGCCCAAGCCCTTGTCTCCGGCCGCATGTTTGAACACCGAGTCGCGGTAGCCAAAACCGCACTGCGCCGCGTCCAGGGTAAAGACCTGGCCGGTCTGTAAATCGATGGCGTCCAGCGACTCAAACCGGTCTTGCAACTCCACACCATATGCACCGATGTTTTGCACTGGCGAGGCGCCTACCGTGCCCGGAATCATGGCGAGGTTTTCCAGACCCGGCAGGCCCTGCTCCAGCGTCCAGGCGACGAAGTCATGCCAGTTTTCGCCCGCACCAGCCTCGATCACAAAGTGTTTGGGTGTCTCGCGCAACAGGCGCCGACCCATGACCTCCACCTTGAGCACCAGCGGTTTGACATCGCCCGTGATCACCAAATTGCTGCCGCCACCCAACACAAACTTGGGCACATCCCGCCATTGCGGATCAGCGCACAAGGCAGAGGCGTCCGCTTCGCTGTGGATGCGTACCAGGCGGTGCGCCTTTGCCACGATGTGAAAGGTGTTGAGCGCCTGCAGGGCCACATTGTTCTCGACTAACATCCCTGGATTGTCGCATCCGGGCCGGATGCCGAACTTCCCTCCAGCACACCGAGAATTACGCCATGCCCTCATTTGATACTGTCTGCGAAGCCAACCTGGTCGATGTCAAAAACGCGGTCGAAAACACCGTCAAGGAAATCACCACCCGCTTTGACTTCAAAGGCACCTCTGCCAGCATTGAGATCAAGGACAAAGAGATCACCATGATCGGCGACGCCGAGTTTCAATTGGCGCAAATTGAAGACGTGTTGCGTAACAAAATGACCAAACGCAACGTCGATGTGCGCTTTTTGGATTTGGGTGACGTGCAGAAAATGGGCGGTGACAAGGTCAAACAAGTCATCACCGTGCGCAACGGCATTGAGACCGAGCTGGGCAAAAAAATCCAACGCATTCTCAAAGACAGCAAGCTCAAGGTGCAGGCGGCGATTCAGGGCGACTCGGTGCGTGTCACAGGTGCCAAGCGTGACGACTTGCAAACCGCCATGGCCCTGTTGAAAAAAGACATTACCGACGTGCCGCTGAGTTTCAACAACTTCCGCGACTAAGCCCCTGGGGCTGCGGGGCTGCGCCTATTTTTTACCGATCTTGGATTCCGTGCCTTTGACCAGGCGCGACAGGTTTTCTGCGTGGCGCCAGACCAGCAGGCCGCTGATGATCACCAAAGACAATGCGATGCCATTGTCCGCACGCCAGAAGACGCCGTCTGCCATCAGGTAATACACCGGCACAAACACCGCCGACACCAAGGCTGCCAGCGAGGAATAGCGGAAGAAATACGCAATCAAAAGCCATGTGAGGCCTGTAGCCAGGCCCAGCACGGGGTTCACGGCCAGCACCACCCCCAGCGCCGTGGCCACGCCCTTGCCACCGGCAAAGCGGAAAAACACAGGATACAAATGGCCTAAAAACGCGGCCAAGCCCACCAGCGCCACGCTGCCCGCCTCCAGCCCCAAGGAGCCGCCCCAGGTTTGCACCAGCGCCACGGCCAGCCAGCCTTTGAAGGCGTCCAACACCAGGGTCAAGACCGCTGCCAGCTTGTTGCCCGAGCGCAATACATTGGTGGCGCCCGGGTTTTTGCTACCGTAGCTGCGCGGATCGTTCAGGCCCATGGCGCTGCTGACAATCACGGCGAAAGACAAAGACCCGAGCAGGTAAGCGGCCACCGTGGCCAGCGCGGGGTAAAACGGGATAAGAGCGTCCAAAAAAAGTCTCCAGAGTGGGTGGCGTGTGCCGTGCCGCCAGTCGCCGCCGCAGCACCTTATTCTTCAAGAGCGCACTGTACCGCCTTTGCCCCCAGCAAGGCCATAAGCAGCCCTGGCGCAATGCCGACCAGGTAGCCACGTCGTCCGCCGTTGATCAGGATTTTCGGTATCTCGAGAATGGTGGATTCCACATAAATCGGCATCGTTTTGCGCGTGGCAAAGGGCGAGGTTCCGCCCACCAGATAGCCGCTGTGCCGGTTGGCCGTCTCAGGTGCACAAGGTGCCACGGATTTGGCACCGATCTGGCGCGCCAGATTTTTGGTCGACACCTTGCGGTTGCCGTGCATCAGCACCACCAAGGGCTTGGCGTCCTGGTCTTCCATGATGAGCGTCTTGACCACCTGAAACGGATCCCAGCCCAGCACCTGGGCACTGTGCTGGGCCCCACCGTGCTCCAGGTATTCGTAAGGGTGCTCGGTGAAATCGGCCTTGTGCGCTTTGAGGAACTGGGTGGCAGGGGTTTCGCTGACGCGGTCGCTGCGAGAGTCTTTTTTCGCCATAGCCGCCTATTGTGCACAGGCGCAAGGCCTGTGGCGAGCGCCCTACTTTCGCAGTGCGGCGGTATCGGCCGCGAGCTGGGTAATGCGCGCCCAATCCCCAGCGGCCATGGCGTCGGCGGGGACCAGCCAGGAGCCGCCCACGCACACAACGTTGGGCAATGCCAGAAACTCGGCCGCGTTTTGCAGGCTCACGCCACCCGTGGGGCAAAAACGCACGTCGAAGAAGGGACCACTCCAGGCCTTCAGCATGCCGGGCCCACCGGCTTGCATGGCCGGAAAGAACTTGAGTTCGGTGAAGCCGTCCTCTTGCGCCATCATGATTTCGCTACCGGTGGCCACGCCGGGCAACAGCGCCAGCCCCACATCGCGGCAGGCCTGGCCCACGGCACTGGTATAGCCGGGGCTCACCGCAAAGCGGGCACCCGCGCGGGCCGCCGACTGCGCGTCGGCGCGGGAGCGCACCGTCCCCGCGCCCACCACCGCTTCGGGCACTTCGCGCGCGATGGCTTCAATGCAAGCCAATGCCTGGGGCGTACGCAGCGTGACTTCCAGCATGCGCACCCCTCCGGCCACCAGGGCGCGAGCCATGGGCACGGCGTGGGCCACGTCATTGAGCACGATCACCGGAATGACCGGGGCGTCTTGCATGACCTGGAGGGCGGTCAAACCGGCGCTGGTGGAAGTCGTGGAGCTCATGGTGTCGTCCTCTTGTTTGGTATTGATGAAAAGGCGAGCGATTTACAGCCAGCTGCAAGCGCCCTGCTCGGCGGTCAGTGCGTTGCGACGCATACCCGCAAACAGCTCGCGGCCCATGCCAATGCCATTGGCGGCCCGCAATTCAGTCGGCATCGTGGCGACTTCGCGCGCGTCCCATTGCGCCACTGGCACCAGCACCTCCAAGGTGCCCGCAGTGGCGTCCATGCGCACGAGGTCGCCATCGCGAACTTTGGCCAGGGGGCCGCCCGCGGCGGCCTCGGGCGAGACATGGATGGCCGCAGGCACTTTGCCCGACGCCCCACTCATGCGGCCATCGGTGACCAGCGCCACTTTGAAACCTTTGCCCTGCAGCACCGCCAGTGGCGGTGTGAGTTTGTGCAACTCGGGCATGCCATTGGCTTGCGGGCCTTGCCAGCGCACCACACACACGACATCGCGGTTCAACTCGCCCGCGCTGAAGGCCTCGTGCAAGGCGTCTTGCGAATCAAATACGCGGCAGGGTGCCTCCACCACGTGCCGGTCATCCGGCACAGAAGACACCTTGATCACGCTGCGCCCCAGGTTGCCCGCGAGCAGGCGCAAGCCGCCACTCGTGCTGAACGGTTTGGTCGCCGGGCGAACCACTGTCTCGTCTTTGCTCGCGCCTGCGTCCTGCCAGGCCAGCACGCCAGCTGCGGCATGGGGGATCTGGGTGAACTCGCGCAAGCCACCGGGTCGCACGGTCATCACATCGGCATGCATGAACCCGGCATCCAACAGCTCACGGATGACAAAACCCGGCCCGCCTGCGGCTTGAAACTGGTTCACGTCTGCGCTGCCATTGGGGTAGACGCGGGTGAGCAATGGCACCACATCGGACAGGTCTGAAAAATCGTTCCAGTCAATCGTGATGCCAGCCGCGCGGGCCACGGCGACCCAGTGAATCAAATGGTTGGTAGAACCGCCCGTCGCCAGCAAAGCCACCATCGCGTTGACGATGCAGCGCTCGTCCACCAGTTCGCCAATCGGTGTGCAGGTGGCAGCACCGCTGGTGCTGTGACCCAGCACGGTGCGTGCAGCTTCGCGCGTGAGCTCGGCGCGGATGTCGGCGCCGGGGTTGACGAACGCCGTACCCGGCACATGCAGGCCCATGGCTTCCAGCAGCATTTGGTTGCTGTTGGCTGTGCCATAAAAGGTGCATGTGCCTTCGCCGTGGTAGGCCGCAGACTCGGCCTGTAGCAATTCGGCGCGGCCCACCAGACCCTGCGCTGCCTGCTCACGGACTTTGGCTTTTTCGTTGTTGGGCAGGCCCGAGGTCATGGGGCCGGCGGGCACAAACACGGTGGGCAGATGACCGAAATGCAAGGCGCCAATCAGCAAGCCCGGAACGATCTTGTCGCACACGCCCAGCATCAAGGCGCAGTCAAACACATCGTGGCTGAGTGACACCGCGGTGGCCATGGCAATCGCATCGCGGGAGAACAGACTCAGCTCCATACCAGGATTGCCCTGCGTCACGCCGTCGCACATCGCAGGCACGCCGCCGGCGACCTGGGCCGTGGCGCCCCATTTGCGGGCCTCGTCTTTGACCAGGTCCGGGTAATGCTGCAGCGGCGCATGGGCCGACAACAGGTCGTTGTAGGCATTGACGATGCCGATGTTGGGCGCGCGCTGGGTGACAGGTTGAAATTTGTCCAGCGCACTGGCGCGGCGCTTGTCGCCGGGCTCCATCGCTGCAAAGGCATGGGCCACATTGGCACATCCCATGCGCTGGGCACCCGGCGGTCGGCGAGCCATGGCGTGCACTTGGGTCAGGTAGGCCGAACGCGCGTCCGCACTGCGCTCTTGGATGCGACGGGTCACCTCTACAACGACGGCATGGAGTTTCATATGATTTGGTAACAAAATTACAGACTCCATGGTAACCGGCGACGGCCCTGCGTGCACGGAAGGCGGTTACAGACCGGTAACCAAATCGGCCTCTGCAATGAAAAACGCCCCGTGCCTTGCGGCACAGGGCGCTGGTCAGCGATCGAACTGGCTTAGGCTTGCGCGATGGCCTGAGCCGTCAGCGGCAACTTGCGCACGCGCTTGCCGGTGAGCGCAGCCACCGCGTTGGCGATGGCGGGCACCACCAAGGCCGTTGCGGGCTCGCCGATACCGCCAGGCTTCTCGGTGCTAGGCACCAAGATCACGGTGACTTGCGGATAGTCGCTCATGCGAACGACGGGGAAGTTGTGGAAGTTGGTTTGCTCCACACGGCCTTTGGACAAGGTAATTTCCTGCATCAGGCCCGCGCTCATGCCAAAAGCCACGCTGGATTTGATTTGCGCTTCCACCGTCTCGGGGTTCACGATATGACCCACGTCGGCAGCGACAGTCACTTTGTGCACCTTGACGTGGCCATCCTTGAGCGAGATTTCCGCCACTTGCGCCATCATGCCGTCGTAGCCTTCCATCAGTGCAATGCCGCGCGAACGGCCTGCGGGCAGGGGCTTGCCCCAGCCTGCTTTTTCCGCCGCGAGCTTCAAGACATTGGCAAAGCGCGGCTGGTCCTTCAACATGGCCATGCGGTACTCGTAGGGGTCTTTGCCTGCAGCTTTGGCCATCTCATCCACAAAGCTTTCGTTGGCGAAAGCGTTCATGTTGTGACTCACCGCACGCCAGTAGCCGACACGGAAACCGGTGTCATGAATCACCAAATCGTGCTGGGTGTTGGCAATGCCGTAAGGCGCTACCGCCGCTTCACCCATGAAGGGGTCAAAGGTGTCCACAGGCAGACCAAAGGCACGCTGGGTCACCGACTGCGAAGTCACCTTGAAGTGCATCGCCACCGGCTTACCGGACGCATCCAAACCAGCCTTGAGGTTGTTGACACCCATGGGACGGTAGAAGTCATGCGTCATGTCCTCTTCGCGCGACCAGATCAGCTTGACCGGCTTGCCCACCGCTTTGGAGGTCAAAGCAGCCTGCGTAATGAAGTCCAGCTCCAAGCGGCGACCGAAACCCCCACCGAGGTAGGTGGTCTTGACGGTCACATCCTCAGGCTTGATGCCCAGGACTGCAGCGGTCGCACCTTGCGCACCCTGCTGGAATTGGGTGGAGCCAATGACCTCGCACTTGCCATCTTTGTAGTTGGCCGTGAAGTTCATGGGTTCGAGCGGAGCATGCGCTTGCATGGGGCTGATGTACTCGGCCTCCACCACTTTGGCAGCTGTTTTCATGGCTGCCGCCACGTCACCTGCGGGCTTACCGATGGGCAAGACCTTGCCGTTCTTCGCGGCATTGCGGTTGCCCGCGAGCATGCTGGCGTTGTCAATGGATGCACCTGCGCCTTCGTCCCACACCACGCTGACGGTCTCCAGCGCTTTTTTGGCATGCCAGTAGGTATCGGCGACCACCACCACACTGCCGTCAATGTCCAATACATTTTGAACGCCTGGCATCGATTTGGCCTTGGCGGCGTCAAAGGACTTGGCTTTGCCGCCAATGACGGGGCACTGGGTGATTGCGGCGTAAACCATGCCAGGCAAGGTCACGTCGATACCGAATTGGGCAGAGCCGTTAACCTTGGCCGGGGTGTCCAGGCGTTTGGTGGGCTTGCCGATGATCTTGAAGTTTTTCGGATCTTTCAGTGCGACTTTTTCAGGCACGGGCAGCTTGGAAGCGTCGGCTGCCAAGGAGCCGTAGGTCGCGGACTTGCCACCGGGTCCGTGAACAACGCCTTTGTCAGCGCGCAGGGTGCTGCGGTCCACATTCCAGCGAGCAGCTGCGGCGCTGATGAGCATTTCGCGCACCTGGGCACCTGCTGTACGCAATTTTTCCCAGCCATCACGCACCGAGGTCGATCCACCGGTAATTTGGGCGCCCAGCAGGTCGTTGGTGTAAGCCGCAGCATTGGCGGGCGCGTTTTGCACCGAAATTTGAGAGAGGTCTACGTTCAACTCCTCCGCAATCAGCATCGGCATCGAGGTGAATACGCCTTGGCCCATTTCAGAGCGGGCAGTCAGCAATGTGATGGCGTTGTTGTCGGCAATGTGCACCCAAGCGTTGGGGGTGTAGAGCGTACCGGCTGCTTGCACGGCTGTGCTGGCAGGCAACACCAAGCCCATGAGCAGGCCACCACTGGTGACGGACGTTGTTTTCAGAAAGTCGCGGCGTGAAGTCGTCATGTTGATGCTCCTTATGCTTTGTTCATGGTGGAGGCTGCATCTTTGATGGCTGCCTTGATGCGCGAATATGTGCCACAGCGGCAAATGTTGCCGCTCATGGCTGCATCAATATCTGCGTCACTGGGGTTCTTGTTGGTGGCCAAGAGCGCGGCAGCACTCATCAACTGGCCCGACTGGCAGTAGCCGCACTGGGGGACATCATGTTTGACCCAAGCCGCTTGCAGAGGGTGGCTGTTGTCCTTGGAGAGGCTTTCGACCGTGGCAACGTTTTTACCAGCCACATTGGAGGTCTGGGTCTGGCAAGAGCGTACCGGCTTGCCATCCACATGAATGGTGCAAGCGCCGCACAGGCCTGCGCCACAACCAAATTTGGTTCCGGTCATGCCCAGCTCGTCGCGGATCACCCACAACAGCGGTGTATCACCCTCGGCCTTGGCAGTAACGGCTTTACCGTTAATTTGAAAATTAACACTCATCAGAGTTCTCCAGGTTATTACTTATGACGCACACTCAATACGGATCACCCACCGATTAAATTGCAAAAACCACCAAAATCAGGCTAGGGTATTCCCTGTTTCAGGCACATTAGCCGTGGCAGGGTGTCGCCGACCGGACGGTGGCACACTTAAGAAAACTTCAGGGCACTACATGACATCGATCGCAGACATTCGCAAAAGCTACGAGCGCGCCGAGCTCAATGAAGGCGCCTCGCAGGCCCATCCATTGGACCAGTTTGACCAGTGGCTCACCGAGGCCATCGCCGGTGAGGTGCCTGAGCCCAATGCCATGACCTTGGCCACGGTGGGCAGCAATCTGCGTCCCTCCACCCGGGTGGTGTTGATCAAGGGCTACGACGCCCAAGGCATTGTGTGGTACACCAATTTCGCCGGCCGCAAGGGCCAGGAGCTGGCGGGCAACCCCTATGCCGCCCTGCAGTTTCACTGGGTGGAGCTGGAGCGGGTGGTTCGCATTGAAGGCGTGGTGGAAAAGGTGAACGATGCAGAAGCAGACGCCTACTTCCACAGCCGCCCCTTGGATTCGCGCATTGGGGCCTGGGCCTCGCCGCAAAGCGAGGTCATCAGTGGCCGCGGCGTGCTGGTGGCCAATGCCGCCAAATTTGCAGCGCAATTTATGCTCAATCCACCGCGCCCGCCCCATTGGGGGGGTTACCGGCTCCAACCCGACACCTGGGAGTTTTGGCAGGGACGCAAGAGCCGACTGCACGACCGGCTGCGTTATCGCCTGAACGACGATCAGCAATGGGTGCGGGAACGATTAGCGCCCTGAGCGCCGAGGCGGGCTACTTGACGGCCGTTGCGTCCGTCATCCGGTAGTACAGGCCATAGGGGTCGTCGGCAAGCACCGCGAACTTGCCTTCAATGACCACAGGTTCCAAGGTGTAACGCACCGGCGTTTTGGTACGCACCTCCACCATGCTTTCCGGACCGCCCGGCAGGCAAAACGCGCAGGTCAGGGGCACGGAACTCACAATAAAGTGCTTCTGTTTTTCGCCGGGATCCAAGGGCATCATGAATCCCTGCACCCGTTGATTTTTTTGATTCAGTGCCTGCAAGTTGGCGCTGAACACCGGCAACACGTGGTTTTTATCCGCCTTGGTTTTGACCGCCGTCAGCAGCGACCATGGCAGAACGTCGCTGCGTTCGGCCAAGGGCGCAAAGGGGCTGTTGGGGCTGTGGTAACCCGCGCCGCTGCCCTGGGGAATGACGCCCTCACCCACCGGTGCGCTCAATTGGGCCTGTGCTGGACGGGGCACTGACAAGGCCACCGCCGCGCCAAGGCACACAGCGAGTGCATGAGCGGCCAGGTTGAGATGTGGATTTGAAGAGAGAGTTGCAGGCATGGATGCCTCCTGTCAAAAAAATACCTAGGCCTTGGCCAAACGGGCAAAGGTCTTGCGGAATTTCGCCACCTTGGGCGCAGCCACCGCCACGCAATAGCCCTGCGTAGGGTTGCGGGCAAAGAAGTTTTGGTGGTACTCCTCGGCGCGGGCATAGTTCTTCAGCATCTGCACTTCAGTGACGATGGGATCGGCATAGACGCCGCTGGCATTCACTTCCGCGACCAGTGTTTGGGCGACTTCCAGTTGTTCGGGCGTGGTGCAGTAGATGCCGCTGCGGTACTGGGTGCCCACGTCGTGCCCTTGGCGATTCAGGGTGGTGGGGTCGTGGATCAGGAAAAAAATCTCCAGCACTTCGCGCACGCTGATCACCGAAGTGTCGAATTCGAGCTTGACCACTTCGTTGTGCCCGCTGGTGCCTGTGCACACATCGTCATAGCTGGGGTCGGGCAGGTGGCCATTGCAGTAGCCGGATTCCACCAACTGCATGCCGCGCACTTGCAGATAGACCGATTCGCTGCACCAGAAGCAGCCAGCGCCCAGGGCGAGGGTTTGGGTGGAATGTTGCATGGTGATGGGCTTAGGTTGACCTGTAGAGAACGCGAGCATAAGCCGCCCGGGTTTCCCCTGCATAAAGTGCGCAAATCCACGGCAACTTTACCTCAGGGACATGGGGGCCACGTTGACTCACCGGGGGCGCAGACCTACACTACTAACCTGCCAGTCAGTAAAACATGAACCTCCGCACCCGCCTTCGAGACCTCGCCTGCCCCGCTGCCCCCAAGCGCGAGCGGCGCAAAGACGCGCGCCCCCGAGAGCTGCTCGATGCGGCCCTTGCGCTGTTCGTCGAGCAAGGCTTCGCCGCCACCAAGGCCGAAGACGTGGCCAAGCGCGCAGGGGTATCCAAGGGCACCTTGTTTTTGTATTTCGGCTCCAAAGAAGAACTCTTCAAAGCGGTGGTGCGCGAAAACATCGCCGGGCAATTCTCTGAATTCAACGTGGCACTGGACAGCTACACCGGTAGCACCGAGTCCTTGATGCGCGGTTTTATGGCGGCGTGGTGGGCCCGCGTGGGCGCCACACACAGCGCAGGCATTTGCAAACTCATGGTGAGCGAGGGACGGCAATTTCCGGAGCTGGCGGAGTTCTACCGCACGGAGGTCATTGACCCCGCTTGCCAGGTGATCTCGCGGGTACTGGAGCGCGGCGTGCAGCGCGGCGAATTGCATGGCCCCGTCTCCACCCACAGCGTGTACACGCTGCTCGCTCCGATTTTGTTTCTGATGCTGTGGAACAGCGCGCCTGGTTTGTCTGGCGCCATGGCCTTGGATGGCCCCGCGTTTTTAGACAAACAAATCGACGTTCTTTTGTATGGCATGGGTGTGCGCACCGCCAATACCCCTCCTGACTCCGCAACAGCGCCCTAAGGCGCCATTTCAATGAAACTCCCACTCAAATGGATCTTGCTGGCGGCGACCGTCGGCGCTCTTGCCGCCGGCGGATGGCACACCTACCAATCGCGAAAACAACAAAAGCAACTGATTGAAGCGCAGCAAGAAGATCAGAAAAACAGGCTCGCGATGCAATTGGCACCCAGCGATGTGGTGACCGTGCAGACCCTGCAACTGTCCCAAGGACTGCCCATTTCTGGCCAGACCAAAGCGGTGGATTCGGCATTTGTCAAAGCCCGTGTGGCCGGTGAATTGCAAGACTTGCAGCTGCGCGAGGGTGATTTCGTCAAAGCCGGACAAATCGTGGCCCGGGTGGACAGCACCGAGTTTGTCGCCCGCTTGCGCCAAGCCCAACAACAGGCACAAGCCGCCAAAGCGCAGGTCGAGATTGCCCAGCGCAGCAATGACAACAACCGCTCACTGGTCGACCAGGGCTTTATTTCTAAAACCAGTTTGGAAGCATCGGCCTCCACCTTGGCTGCCGCCCAAGCCAGTTATCTGGCGGCGCAGGCCGGTGTCGAAGTACTGCAAAAATCTCTGGACGATGCGGTGCTGCGCGCACCCATTGCCGGGCAGGTCTCGCAGCGCTTGGCACAAAACGGCGAACGCGTGTCGGTGGATGCCCGCATTTTGGAAATCGTGGATCTGCGTCGACTGGAACTCGAATCCACCATCGCCGTGGCAGACGCCATGCAAGTGCGCGTGGGGCAAAGTGCCTCCCTGCGTTTTGATGGCGCGGCGAACCCGGTCGCCGCCAAGGTGGCTCGCATCAACCCCACCGCCACCACGGGCAGCCGCGCGGTGCTGGTCTACCTGACGATTGCGAGCACCGATGCCTTGCGACAGGGTCTGTATGCCGAAGGCTTGCTTGCGACGGGCACGGTGAGCGCACCGGCCCTTCCGCTGAGTGCCGTGCGCACGGACAAACCGCAGCCGTATGTGCAAGCTGTCGTCAATGGACGCGTGCAGCATGTGCCGGTCACTTTGGGCACACGGGGTGCGCAAGGTGAGCAAACCATGGTGGCGGTGACGGGTGTGCCGCAAGGCACTGTGGTGCTCATTGGCGGCGTGGGCCCGGTGCAGGCCAACACCGAAGTCAGCCTGGCTGCGGGCGCAAAGTAAGTTATGTGGTTCACACGCGTCAGCATCCACAACCCGGTGTTCGCCACCATGATGATGGTGGCACTGATGGTGCTGGGCGTTTTTTCGTTGCAGCGCCTGCAGGTCGACCAGTTTCCCAATATCGACTTTCCCGTGGTGGTGGTCATCACCGAATATCCCGGAGCATCGCCTGAAATTGTGGAGAGCGAAGTCTCCAAAAAAATGGAGGAAGGCGTCAATTCCATCGCCGGCATCAACGCCCTGACCTCGCGCAGCTACGAGGGACAATCGGTGGTGGTGATCGAATTTGGTCTGCACATCGATGGCCGCAAAGCGGCAGACGATGTGCGCGAAAAAGTCGCCTCGGTCAAACCCCTGCTTCGCACCGAGGTCAAAGAGCCCCGCGTGTTGCGCTTTGACCCGTCTGCCAAGGCGGTCTGGTCGGTCGCTGTGTTGCCAGACACCAGCGCGGGCGCACCCCGTCTGAGCGCCGTAGAAATGACCAACTGGGCCGACCAGGTGTTTAAAAAGCGGCTGGAGAACGTGCGCGGCGTGGGTTCTGCCACCATCGTGGGCGGCACCAAGCGCGAAATCAATATTTACCTCGACCCCAAAGCCTTGGAGTCGTTTGGCATCACACCCGACCAGGTGGCCAACGCGGTGCGCAATGAAAACCAAGACCTGCCGGTCGGCAGCATTCGTTCCCTACAGCAAGAGCGCACCATCCAAATCGCGGCGCGCGTGCAACGCCCGGAAGACTTTGCCAACATCATCGTGGCGCGCAAAAACGGTGCAGCGGTGCGGGTCGGCCAACTCGCCCAGGTGCGCGATGGTGCACAGGAAATCGACAGCCTGGCGCTGTACAACGGCGAGCGCACACTCATGCTTACCGTGCAAAAAATGCAAGACGAGAACACCATTGCGGTGGTCGACGGTCTGCAAAAAACCTTGGCGGAAGTTCAAAAGCAACTGCCGCCCGGCATCAAATTGGCGCCGATCACCGATGGATCACGGCAAATTCGTGTCTCGGTGGACAACGTGCGCCGCACCTTGATCGAAGGGGCGCTGCTCACCGTCTTGATCGTGTTCCTGTTCCTGAACTCCTGGCGCTCCACGGTGATTACTGGGCTGACGCTGCCCATTGCCTTGATCGGCACCTTTTTCTTCATGTACGTGTTCGGCTTCACCATCAACATGATCACCATGATGGCCCTGAGCCTGTGCGTGGGTCTGCTGATCGATGACGCCATCGTGGTGCGGGAAAACATCGTGCGCCATGTGCAATTGGGCAAAACGCCCTTCCAAGCGGCGCTCGATGGCACCCAGGAAATTGGTCTGGCGGTGCTGGCCACCACCCTGTCGATCGTCGCGGTGTTTTTGCCCATTGGTTTCATGGGCGGCATCATCGGCAAGTTCTTCCACGAGTTTGGTCTGACCATCGTGGCCGCTGTGCTGATATCCATGTTTGTCAGCTTTACCCTGGACCCAATGCTGTCGAGCATCTGGCACGACCCGGCGGTGGAGCACCACAGCCGGCGCGGCCCGCCCATCACCCTCTACGACCGCACCTTGGGCCGCATCACGGGCTGGTTTGAACGCACGACCGAGTCTTTGGCCGATGGCTACCAAGGCATCCTGGCCTGGGCCTTGGTGCACAAGGTCAAGACCGTGCTGTTGGCAGTGGGCGTCTTCGTGCTCAGTGTGGCGATGGTGCCTTTGCTGGGCACGGAGTTCGTGCCCAAGTCAGATTTTTCGGAGACCACGCTGAACTTCAACACCCCCACCGGCACCTCGCTGGAGGTGACCGAGGCCAAGGCGCGGCAGGTCGAGGCCATCGTCCGCGCCTTCCCCGAAGTGAAGTACACGCTGGCAACCATCAACACCGGCAATGCGCAGGGCAAGATGTACGCCAGCATTTACATCCGCATGGTGGACCGCAAGGAACGCAATCTCAGCATTGATCAAATGTCGGTCAAATTGCGCAAGCGCCTGCAAGAAGTGCCGGGCATCACCGTGACCCACATCGGCCTGATGGACTCGGTCGGCGGCAGCAAGCAAATTTTGTTTTCGATCCAAGGGGCAGACACCCCCACGCTGGAGCGCCTGACCCAAACCGCCCTGGTTCAGCTGAAAAATGTGCCCGGCCTGGTGGATTTGGATTCCAGCTTCAAGCCCAACAAACCGACGCTCAATGTGGCGGTGCGCCGCGACGCGGCATCGGACCTGGGACTCAGCGTGGCGCAAATTGGCACCAGTCTGCGCACCTTGGTGGCCGGTCAAACCGTGGGCAACTGGCGCGCACCCGACGACCAAACCTATGACATCAACGTCAGGCTCCAACCCGAAGCGCGCAACACACCACAAGACCTGGAACGGATCCCCTTCGCCCTTACAAGCGCTGCTGATGGAAGCACCCGCATTGTTCGGCTGAACCAGGTCGCCACCGTCGCCGAGAGCACCGGCTCCAACCAAATCAACCGCCGCGATATGACGCGCGAAGTCGCCATCAGCGCCAACGTGTCCGGCCGCTCTGCGGGCGAGGTATCGGCTGACATCAAAAAGGTGATGGACCAGATCGCCTTGCCCCAAGGCTACAGCTACAAGTTCAGCGGTTCGACCAAAGACATGGCCGAAGCCTTTGGCTACGCCATATCGGCATTGGCACTGGCCATCGTGTTCATTTACATGATTCTGGCCAGCCAGTTCAAAAGCTTCTTGCAGCCCATGGCACTGATGACCGCCCTGCCGCTGACGCTGATTGGCGTGGTGCTGGCGCTGATGATGTTCAATTCCACCTTGTCGATGTTTTCGGTGATTGGCGTCATCATGCTGATGGGCTTGGTCACCAAAAACGCGATCTTGCTGGTCGACTTTGCCATTCGTTCGCGCGAACCCAGTGTCGCAGCCGATGGCAGTTTGGTGCCGGGCCTGGACCGCAATGCCGCCTTGCTGCTGGCAGCCAAAGTGCGGCTGCGCCCGATTTTGATGACCACGCTGGCCATGGTGTTCGGCATGATTCCGCTGGCTTTTGCCTTGACCGAGGGCTCAGAAATGCGTGCGCCCATGGGCCAGGCCGTGATCGGCGGCGTTATCACCTCTTCACTGCTGACGCTGGTCGTGGTGCCGGTGGTGTACTGCTACATGGATGATCTGGCGCAGTGGGGGCGCAAAATTTTGGGGCTGGGCGCCGGGCAAGCATCGTCTGACACACCCCACCAGTAAAATTGGCGCTATTTCCTTTACCCGATAAACCAGTGAGACGCTGTATGAACCTTAGCAATGTCGCCCAAGCCCGATTCAACATGATCGAACAACAGATCCGGCCGTGGAACGTGCTGGACACCGAAATTTTGGGCTTGCTGGCCGAGGTCGCCCGCGAGGAGTTTGTGCCTGAGGCGCAGCGCGCGCTGGCCTTTGCCGATATGGAAGTGTCCATCGGGCACGGAGAATCGATGCTCGCGCCGCGTCTGCAAGCGCGTCTGCTGCAAGACCTGCAAGTGCAGTCGCATGAGCGCGTGCTCGAAATCGGCACCGGCTCGGGTTACCTGACGGCCCTGCTGGCACGCCGGGCTGCCAGTGTGTTGTCACTTGAAACTCAGCCCGAATTGGCTGCCACCGCCCGCGCCAACCTGCAGCGGGCCGGCGTGCACAACGCCGAAGTGCGCGTGGCCGACGGTGCCAAACCCCTGCGCGGCGAAGGCCCGTTTGATGCCATTTTGCTAAGCGGCTCGGTCGCTGAAGTTCCCCAGCACCTGCTCGACCAGCTCGCCGTGGGCGGACGCCTGATTTCCATTGTTGGCGACAAACCCATCATGAGCGCGACACTGGTCACCCGCGTGGGAGCCACCGATGTGCGCACCACCAAGCTGTGGGACGCCAATGCCGATCGCCTGCACGGTTTTGCAGAACACTCGCAATTCCACTTTTAAGCGCACCTGTTGCGAGCCGTGCCTGGGATGATCGACCACATTGCACCGTCCGACTTTGCGCGCTGGATCGCCAGCGTAGCCCTGTCGCACCCGCTGGACCGCCCGGTCGTCTTGGACGTGCGCGAGCCGCACGAGCTGCAATGGGCCAGCATCGCACCCAGTGCGGCGCAATTGGGGTTTCAATGGGTCGCCATTCCCATGGGGCAATTGCCCGCCCGCTTGAACGAGCTGGATCCCGACCAGCCGATTGCCTGCCTGTGCCACCACGGAGCCCGCAGCATGCAGGTTGCCCGCTTTCTGGTGAGCAACGGCTTTGCCGAGGTCAGCAATATTGCCGGTGGCATCGATGCCTGGTCCCTGCAAGTGGATCCGGCTGTGGCCCGCTATTGATTTTTTACGCCGACTGCAAGCTCCATCCCCGTTCGCCTAAGACACGACTTCCTTCACCAGAGACTCCCCTATGTCCAGCATTCCATTTCGCCCCCAGTTCCGCCTCCTGCCTCTGCTGCTTGCACTGGGCTTAGGTGCCTCTGCACAGGCACAAAGCCTGGTAGACCTCTACACCGCTGCGCGGGCCTACGACGCGAGCTACCAATCGGCCAAAGCCCAGTACGACGCCACGCTCTACAAAGCGGACCAGGCGCGTGCGCTGGTGCTGCCCAAAGTAGGCCTGTCTTCAGCTTATTCGGGCTCCAATTACGAGAGCAAATCGATGCCAGGCGCTGGCTCGAACGATCGCGGCTACACGACGCAAACCATAGGTATCAGCGCTTCGCACCCGCTGTACCACCCCGCGGACGATGCGAGTTACCAACAAAGCCTGCGTGCCAATGACCAGGCCACTGCGGCCCTCAAAGCCGCTGAGCAAGACCTGATCGTGCGCCTGAGCCAGGCCTATTTCGATGTGCTGACATCGACCGACAGCCTCGCCTTTGTCAAGGCCCAAAAGGCGGCGGTGCAAGAGCAGCTCGCCTCCGCCAAGCGCAATTTCGAAGTCGGCACTGCAACGATCACCGATACCCGCGAAGCCCAGGCGCGCTTCGACCTGGTCACAGCCCAGGAAATTGCGGCCGACAACGACCTGCGCGTCAAGAAACTGGCGTTAGCAAACCTGGTGGGCCAACAGACCGCACAGCCCAAGCCGCTGGTGGAGCCGGTGGCCTTAGAAACGTTTGCAGCGACCGACGTGGACGCCTGGGTCAGCCGTTCCCAGTCAGAGCACCCGGCAATCAAACAGCTGCAAGTGGCCTTGGACATCGCGCAGCTTGAAACGCGCAAAGCCCGTGCGGGTCATTTGCCAACCCTTGACCTGGTGGCAGGCTACCAAGCGGCTACCAACAATGGATCTGCCACCCTCGGAACCAACTACGGCAGCAATGCAACGTCCATTGGTGTGAACTTCACCTTGCCGCTGTTTGCGGGCTATGCCATTCAAAACCGTGAGAAAGAAACGGTCTCTTTGGAGGAAAAAGCCCGCGCGGATTTGGCGTCAACCCAGCGCGCGGTGGCACAGGGCACACGTGCTGCGTTTTACGGTGTGGAGTCGGGGCTGGGCCAGGTCAAGGCCTTTGAAGCCGCCGATATGTCCAGCCAAAGTGCTTTGGACGCCAACAAGCTGGGCTACCAAGTGGGTGTGCGTATCAACATCGATGTGCTCAACGCGCAAAGCCAGGTCTTTGATACCAAAGCCAAATTGTCCAAGGCGCGCTATGACGTGCTGATGGGCAGCCTGCGTTTGCGCCAAGCCAGCGGCACCTTGGCCGAAGCCGACCTGCAGCCGGTCAACGCATTGCTCGCGAAATAGTCGCCAGCGCAGAGGC